>NZ_AQOI01000535.1:0-15163 GCF_000364665.1 Xanthomonas sp. SHU 199 | reverse complement strand
GGTCTATCGATCTTTCCGTAGGCGCGGTTGCAGCCGCGACCGGGGATTCCCGGTAACGCCAGGTCGCGGCTGATCCCAAACAGGGGACAAGAGCCGCTTCCACGACACGCGATGGCGCCACGATGTGGGAGGGACTTCAGTCCCGACTGCATGCACCGTCCGGCGACACACAAGCGGCAATGCCGCGACGTCCACCGCTACCGCGTCGGGACTGAAGTCCCTCCCACAATTGACCGCGCTCGCTGTGCGTCGGCTGTTCTGTCGATCTTCCGTAGGAGTGGCTTCAGCCGCTAGCGGGCTTTCCCGGTAACACAAGGTCGCGGCTGATCCCAAGCAGGGGGCAAGAGCCGCTGCTACGGCGGTTTGTGTTGCCTGCGCAACGCGGACGCGCGCTACGCGCTAGAAGTTGCGGGTGAAGCGCACCGTGCCGCTGCCGTCGGCGCTGCGCACCTGCACCACGAAGCGCAACTGGTCGTGGGCGCTGCTGCGCACCGTGCCGACGTAGTCGGTGTAGGCGTCGGTGCGGACCGCGCGCAGCGCCACCGGCTGGCGCTGGCCGCTGAGGTCGGTCGCCACCGCCTCCACCGTGCCCACCGCCGGTGCTTCCTCGCCGCCATGCAGGGTGCGCAGCGCGATCATCACCAGGGCGGTGTCGGCCTCGCGGGCGATGCCGTAGCGGCGCGCCACGTCTTCGCTCATCGCCAGGGTGGGCAAGGCGTTGTAGTGCACGCGCAGCGTGCCGAAATCGGCCTGCGCCGGGGTGGCGGCGAGCAGTGTCGCCGGACGTGGGGTGTCCTGGTCCGAGCAGGCGGCCAGGGCCAGGCATAGCAGCGCAACGGGCAGGACACGCATCGGCGTTCTCCGGATCAGTCGTCGTTGGCGGCGGACAGGGCACGACCGCGCGCGGCCGCCGCATCGATCGCGGCTGCGGTCAGCGCCTCGAAGTCGCCGCGTTGGAAGGTCTCGATCGCGGCCTGGGTGGTGCCGTTGGGCGAGGTCACCCGCCGGCGCAGTTCGCTCGGCGCCTCGCCGGATTCGGTGAGCATGCGCGCCGCGCCGAGCACGGTCTGCAGGGTCAGGGTACGCGCGGTGTCGGCGGGCAGGCCCTGGGCGATGCCGGCCGCTTCCATCGCCTCGGCGAGCAGGAACACGTAGGCGGGTCCGCTGCCGGAGACCGCGGTGACCGCATCGATCAGCGCCTCGTCCTCGACCCACACGGTGACCCCGGCGGCGGCCAGCACGCGCTCGGCGTGGGCGCGCTGGCCGGCATCGACGCCGGCGCTGGCGAACAGGCCGGTGACGCCGGCGCCGAGCAGGGCCGGGGTGTTCGGCATCGCGCGGACCAGGGCGTGGCCGCCGCCGAGCCAGCGGTCCAATTGCGCGGTGGTGATGCCGGCGGCGATGGACACCAGCAATGGCCGCTGCGCCTGCGCCAGCGTGGCCAGTTCGGTGCAGACCCCACGCAGCACTTGCGGCTTGACCGCGAACATCCACAGCGCCGCGCCGTCGGCGGCCTCGGCCGCGGAGGCGACGGCGTGGACGCCGTACTCGGCGACCAGGGCTTCGCGCAGTGCCGCCACCGGCTCGGCCACGCGGATGCGGCGCGGATCGGTGCCCTGCCGGACCAGGCCGGCGATCAGGCTGCGCGCCATGTTGCCGCCGCCGATGAAGGCGAGATCGGCCGCTTGGGAATCGGGGGAAGCGGAAGCCATGTGCGCACCGTCGCGAAGAGGGAGCGCCATGGTAGCGGCTGCGCCGCGCCGCGTTGCTGCGGTGCGGCGCAGTCCGGGTCACGCTGCGGAAGAACGCGCCGGCCGCCATGCGGACCGGCGCGACGGACTCAGTTGGACTCGGTGAAGGTGATCGACGGCGTGCTGCCGCCGGCCGTCGAGCAGCTGCCCAGGTTGAGGTTGTTGGTCTCGCCGGTGCTGCCGGCATTGGCCGCGCAGGTCGGGGCGGCGGTGGAGCCGTTGGTGGCGGCCACCTTCACCGTGATCGACGAGCCGGAGTTGAAGTTGGCGCTGGAACCGCCGGCGTTGCCGACCACGTTGAACTCGGCGTCCTTCCACACGGTGGCCAGCTTGACCACGCTGTCCCTGGCGCTGACGCTGTAGGCGGTGCCGTTGTTGGTGAAGGTGATGGTGTCGTTGCCGTTGGCGGTGGCCGAACCGGTCAGCTTGAGGTTGGCCAGTTGCGTGGCCGGCACGTCCGGCGCGCTGACCGCATTGCTGTTGCGGTAGCAGTCCGAACCGCCGCCGCTCGTCCAGCCGCTCGGGCAGCTGCTGCCGTAGCCGATCAGCCAGTACTGCATGAACACCGCAGCCTGGCCCTGGGTCTCGTAGTCGGTGGCGTAGACGAACTGCTGCCACACGGTGCAGCCGGAGCGGCCGCCGCAGACGCTGGTGGTGGCGTTGTAGTTGGAGTTGATCTGCAGCGAGTACTCGTTCGGGCCGAGGATGCCGCCGCCGCCGAAGGAGGCCACGCCCACGCCTTTCTCCGAGGTCACGCCGGTCACCTGCGGGAAGCTGCCCACGACCTTGCTGATCAGGCTGCTGGAACGCAGCGCGTAGTCGTAGCCGTTGCCGGTGGTCTCGGTGGCGCCGAACAGGATCTTGTGCGGGATCGGATGCACGCGGCGGGTCAGGGTCTTGCAGACGTCCGTTTGCCACTGCGTATCGGGGAAGTTGGCATGGAAGCAGCCTTCCGCCGGCGTCGGTTGATGCGCCATGGTTTCGCGCCAGGCGGTGCGTGCCTGGACTTCCGCGGGCGACATCATCGCTTCTTCGTTGGTCCAGGCCGGCGTCGCCGTCGGCGCGGCCATCGCCGCGGGGACGTGCAGCAGACCGATGACGCAGGAGGCGAACAGCAATCGGGTGGATGCTTGCATCTGTGACCTCGTTCGAGCCGAGCGCATTCGGCAATGGACTGCGGAGTACCCGCGGTCGGCCGCCATGGAAGCGAAGCGCGTGCGTCTGAAACGTGACTGAATTAACGGTTTGCAACCGTGTCGCATGGTTCAGGAAGCGCTGTCGGCGCGAACCTTTCATTCATCCCGAAATTCTATGGTTTTCAACGAGATCGCCTACGACAGAATTCCGATGTTGGTGAATCGATTTTGAAGCGGCTGTAGACAAATCATCACGGTGTCACGGGCACTGCGGTAATGCGGCGCGGCAGCAGCCGGTTCAGCCGGAAGCGCGCGGGCCGCGCGCCCCGAACAAGGCCGTGCCGACCCGCACCATGGTGGCGCCGGCGGCGATGGCGTCGGCGAAGTCGCCGCTCATGCCCATCGACAAGGTGTCGACCTGCGGGTGGGCGGTGCGCAGCCGCGCGAACAGGGCGTGCATGCGCGCGAACGCGTCGATGCGGCGTTCGGCCTCCGGCCACGGCGCGGGAATGGCCATCAGCCCGCGCAGCATCAGCGCCGGCTGCGCGGCGATGGCCGCGGCCAGCACGTCCACGGCGTCGGGCTGGCAGCCATGCTTGCTGGCCTCGTCGTCGATGTTGACCTGGATCAGCACGTTCAGCGGCGCGCGTTCGGGTGCTGCCGCGCGGCCCTTGGCCAGGGCGGCGACCAGCTTGGGCCGGTCCACGGTCTGCACCCAGTCGAACAACGTCGCCGCCTGTTCGGCCTTGTTCGACTGCAGGTGGCCGATCAGATGCCATTCCAGTCCGGCCTCGGCCAGCGCGGCGATCTTGGCCGCCGCTTCCTGCACGTAGTTCTCGCCGAAGGCGCGCTGCCCCTGCGCGGCCAGCGCCGCCACGGCCTCGGCCGGCTGGGTCTTGGACACCGCCAGCAACTGCGCGTGCGGGCGCCCTGCGGCGTCGGCGGCGCGGTCCATGTCCAGGCGAATCTGTTGCAGCGGAGAGAGGGGCACGGCGGCGTTCCGGCAAAGGGAAGGGCGCTATACTGCCGGCCGGGGAATCATCCTTCCAGTCGCAGCCCAAGGGGAAAAGCAGCGTATGGATATCGCTGAACTATTGGCGTTCTCGGTCAAGAACAAGGCGTCCGACCTGCACCTGTCCGCGGGCCTGCCGCCGATGATCCGGGTCGATGGCGACGTCCGCCGCATCAACATTCCGGCGCTGGACCACAAGCAGGTGCATGCGCTTGTCTACGACATCATGTCGGACAAGCAGCGCCGCGACTACGAGGAATTCCTCGAGGTCGACTTTTCCTTCGAGATTCCCAGCCTGGCGCGCTTCCGCGTCAACGCGTTCAACCAGAACCGCGGCGCCGGCGCGGTGTTCCGCACCATTCCCTCGGAAGTGCTGACCCTGGAAGACCTGGGCTGCCCGCCGATCTTCCGTCAGCTGATCGACCAGCCGCAGGGCCTGATCCTGGTCACCGGGCCGACCGGCTCGGGCAAGTCGACCACGCTCGCCGGCATGATCGACTACATCAACAAGAACGAATACGGCCACATCCTCACCGTCGAGGATCCGATCGAATTCGTGCACACCTCGCAGAAGTGCCTGATCAACCAGCGCGAGGTGCACCGCGACACCCACGGCTTCAACGAGGCGCTGCGCTCGGCGTTGCGCGAAGACCCGGACATCATCCTGGTCGGCGAGTTGCGCGACCTGGAAACCATCCGCCTGGCGCTGACCGCGGCGGAAACCGGCCACCTGGTGTTCGGCACCCTGCACACCAGCTCGGCGGCCAAGACCATCGACCGCATCATCGACGTGTTCCCCGCCGGCGAGAAGCCGATGGTGCGCTCGATGCTGTCCGAATCGCTGCGCGCGGTGATCTCGCAGGCGCTGCTGAAGAAGGTCGGCGGCGGCCGCACCGCGGCCTGGGAAATCATGGTCGGCACCCCCGCCATCCGCAACCTGATCCGCGAGGACAAGGTCGCGCAGATGTACTCGGCGATCCAGACCGGCCAGCAGAACGGCATGCAGACCCTGGACCAGCACCTGCAGGACCTGGTCAAGCGCAGCCTGATCACCCGCAACCAGGCCCGCGAGTACGCCAAGGACAAGCGGTTGTTCGAGTGAGGCCGGGAATCGGGAGTAGGGAATCGGGAATGGGAAGAGCAACGGCCCCATCCTTCCCGCTTCCGGATGCCCGCTGTTGCGATTCCCGATTCTCCATTCCCGATTCTCAGCTCCGAAGGAGCCGACCATGAGCACCATCGACTTCACCTCCTTCCTGAAACTGATGGCGCACCAGAAGGCGTCGGACCTGTTCATCACCTCGGGCATGCCGCCGGCGATCAAGGTGCACGGCAAGATCACCCCGATCACGCAGACGCCGCTGACCCCGCAGCAGAGCCGCGACCTGGTGCTGAACGTGATGACGCCGGCGCAGCGCGAGGAGTTCGAGAAGACCCACGAGTGCAACTTCGCCATCGGCGTGGCCGGTGTGGGGCGCTTCCGCGTCAGTTGCTTCTACCAGCGCAACCAGGTCGGCATGGTGCTGCGCCGGATCGAGACGCGCATTCCCAGCGTGGACGAGCTGAACCTGCCGCCGGTGATCAAGACCCTGGCGATGACCAAGCGCGGCATCATCATCTTCGTCGGCGCCACCGGCACCGGCAAGTCGACCTCGCTGGCGGCGATGATCGGCTACCGCAACCAGAACTCCACCGGGCACATCATCACCATCGAGGACCCGATCGAGTTCGTGCACAAGCACGAGGGCTGCATCATCACCCAGCGCGAGGTCGGCATCGACACCGACAGCTGGGAGAACGCGCTGAAGAACACCCTGCGCCAGGCGCCGGACGTGATCATGATCGGCGAGGTGCGCACCCGCGAGGGCATGGACCACGCCATCTCCTTCGCCGAGACCGGCCACCTGGTGCTGTGCACCCTGCACGCCAACAACGCCAACCAGGCGATGGACCGCGTCATCAACTTCTTCCCCGAGGACCGCCGCAGCCAGCTGCTGATGGACCTGTCGCTGAACCTGCGCGGCGTGGTCGCGCAGCAGCTGATCCCGACCCCGGACGGCAAGGGCCGCCGCGTGGCCATGGAGATCATGCTCGGTACGCCGCTGGTGCAGGACTACATCCGCGAGGGCGAGATTCACAAGCTCAAGGACGTGATGAAGGAGTCCACCAACCTGGGCATGAAGACCTTCGACCAGAGCCTGTTCGAGCTGTACCAGGCCGGCGAGATCAGCTACGAGGATGCGCTGCGCCACGCCGATTCGCAGAACGAGGTGCGCCTGCGCATCAAGCTGGCGCAGGGCGGCGACGCGCGCACCCTGGCGCAGGGCCTGGACGGGGTCGAGATCGCCGAGGTGCGCTGAGCCTGGTGGGCGAGCGCAGGGCCGGCCGCAGGGTGCGCCGGTGCGGAACCAGGATCGCGCCGGTTGTCTCGCGTTCTTGTGCGGGTGTCGAGTTTTCAATCAAGCGTCCGTCGTCGGTCCATCGTGGACGCGTCAGCCGAAGGGAGGGAAGCCGCCATGAACGAACTGCCTGAAGTGCTTTGGTCGAACGAGCCGCATGCCGGCGACTACATCAATTCCGTGGCGGTGTCCGACGATGGCAATGTCATCGTCGCCGGCACCTTCTTCCACGATTACGGCGATACGACGCAGACGTCCGGGCTGGACGCAGTGCCTGTCGAGCAGCGCAAGGTCTTCGAGCGTATCGCGCCTGCTGCCACGCGCAGCGACGTCGGCAACGATCAGCAAGGGTGTTACGGCACCTACGCCTGGGATGGGGCCGGCAAGCTGCTGCTGAAGAAGGAATTCGAAGGTTGGCAGGGCGTGTACTGGGTCGATGTCGCGGGGGACGGGGGCACCATGGCCAGCTGCGGCTGGAAGAGCCAGCAACCGTACGCCGGCTTCATCGGTGCCTGGGCGGTCTCGGGCGGGAAGGAATTGCTGTCCTATGCGCTCCCCGGTCGCGGCAACATGGTGTCGCTGGACGCGCGTGGGCAAACGTTGCTGGCCGGGGCCGAGCAGGGCTACCTGTTCTGCCGCGAGGGCGACGCGTCCTTCGGTGCGCCCGTGTGCATCGCCCTGAGCGGCAAGGGCGACACCGTGGTCGCCACGGGCATCGCCGCAGACGGCGCCACCGGGCTGGTGGCCAGCTATCACGGCGAGATCGTCCTGTTCTCGATCACGTCCGGACAAGCGGCGGCCCTGGCGCGCTGGCAGTTGCCCAACGGCGCCTACACCCACGGCGCGGTGCTGTCCGGCGATGGGCGCAGGGCCTATGCCGGCGCCAGCGACGGCACGCTGTACGCGTTCGACGTGGCGGCGTTCCAGAAAACGCCTGGGCCGGCCTGGACCGAGACGGTGCCCGAGGGCGCCACCACCATCTACGGGGTGGCCTGCGATCGCGCCGGCAACAAGGCCGCGATCGCCGGCAATCTCAAGGGCGGTGGCGTCGTCGCCGTGTACGCCGATGCCGGCACCGCTGCGACGCTGCAGTGGACCGCGCACAGCGCGCACTCGCCCAACTGCCTGGCGTTCGACCCCGACGGGCGCTGGCTGGGGCTGGCCGATGGTCATCCCGACGGGACGCCCGGCGGGTTCACCCTCTGGAACGCGGTCGACGGCACGGCGCTTTGGTCCTATGGCACGGACAACATGAGCTGGCCGATCCGGCTGAACAGCGGTGCCACCGTGGTGGTGGGTGGCAGCGACGACGGCTCGGTCACCGCCTTCGTCGGCCCCGGTTCGGCGATCGGCCGTGGCCGTGCGGAGTCGGATGGATGACAGGCCGGGACGCCGAGGCGCCGTTTGGTACGCGCGTCGCGGCGCCGCGCCGTCCCGGCGCGCTGCTGGTGCTGTCGGTGGTGCTGGTGGGGGCGTGGCTGGCGGTCTTCGAGTTGGCGCGGGTCCTGGACTATCAGCCGCATGCGAGCCTGTGGTTCCCGCCGGTGGCGGTGACGCTGGCTACGTTCATGGTGCTGGGCTGGCGCGGTGCGCCGGCGATCGCCAGCGCCTGCGTGCTGGCCACGCTGCTCAGCTTCTATCGCACCAGCGGCCACCCCGTGGTCCCCGGTCGGGCGGTGCTGGGATACGCGCTGTTGTTCACCGCCCAGCAGTTCTGCGTCTGGGGCGGGCTGGCCTGGTTGCTGCGCCTGGTCGGCCGCGGGGTGTCCTCGAGCAGCCTGCCACGTGTGGTCACCTGCTTCATCCTGGGGGGCGGGGTGGCGTCGCTGCTGTCTGCCTGCCTGGGCGGCGCGGGGCTGGCCGTCACCGGCGCCATCGACTTGCCGAGCATGCTGGCGCAGTTGATCCCGTGGGCGATCGGCGACTACGCCGGCCTGCTGGCGCTCGGCCCGCTGGCGATCGTCGGGGTGCTGCGCCTGGCCGAGTGGCTGCAGATCGTGCCGCAGCCGGGTATCCCGCGCCTGTCGGGGATGGTCGCGCCGGCCGGAAGCGTCTCTGCCTACCTGGTGAAGCTCGCGTTGCTGCTCGGCGTCACCCTGGTGGTGATGGCGCTGGCGGCGGCGTTGCCGCGGCAGCCGGCCGTGGTGTTCGCGCTGTTCGTGGTGGTGGTGATCCAGTTGTGGATCGTGCATACCCACGGGATGCTGCAGGCGCTGGTGGCGATCGCGGCCTTCAGCCTGCTGATCGCCGTGGCCACGCCGTTGCTGCGGCTCGAGGCGCAGGCGCTCGCGCTGCAGTTCGCCATGATCAGCCTGGCGGCGAACAGCTACTTCGGCCTGGCCGTCCCCGGGCTCTATGCCGACAACACGCGGCTGCGCCATGCGCTGGTGCGCGATCCGGTGACCGCGGCGCTGTCGCGCACCGGATTCCTGGAGCAGGTGCTCAACGATCTGCAAGTGGCCGCGCAGGACCCACGTCCGCTGGCGGTGATCGTCGCCGACATGGACAACCTCAAGGCGATCAATGACCAGTTCGGACACGCCGCGGGGGATGCGGCCCTGCGCGCCTTCGTCAAGCGCTGCCGGCGTTGCCTGCGACCGGGCCAGTTGCTGGGGCGCCGGGGCGGCGACGAGTTCGCGCTCTACCTGCCGCTGACCACGCCTGAGAGGGCGCAGGGGCTGATCGACGCGCTGCGCGGTGCGCTTGCCAAGCCCGGCGACGACGACGGATTCGCAACCGCACTGTCGGCCAGCTTCGGCCTGGCCCTGTGCCACCGCCGGGATCTGGACGCGGAGGCGCTGGAGGAACTTCTCGAACGCGCCGATGCGGAGATGTACGCGGACAAGCGGCAGCGCCGCGCGGTGGCTGTGCGCTGAGGGTTCCGCTTGTCCCGTCGGGAGGAGGTGCCAGCAGGGGCGGATGAGGGGAGGGCGAAGCATCGTGGTCTTGGTTCGGCGGGACGCTTCGCGCCGTACCCTCACCCCAACCCCTCTCCCGAGGGGAGAGGGGCTTTAGCTGTTCCTTCTCCCCTCGGGAGAAGGTGCCCCGAAGGGGCGGATGAGGGTACGGGCGGAGCCTCGTGCGTCCTGGCGCTGCGAGACGCTTCGCGCCGTACCCTCACCCCAACCCCCGCTCCACACCCTGTCGCCCCACCGGGAGAGGGGCTTTAGCTGTTCCTTCTCCCCTCGGGAGAAGGTGCCCCGAAGGGGCGGATGAGGGGACGGTGCGCCAGAATGCGAGCCATGCAAACCGACAACCCCTACGCCGCCCCGGTCGCCGCGCTGCCTGACACCGCGGCCGCTGCGGCACCCGCCGACCCGCTGTCCACGCTGTTCGCGCCCTCGGCGGCCAAGCTGGCGCTGCTGTGCGCGACCAGCTTCGGCTGGTATGCGCTGTACTGGTTCTACCGCAACTGGCGCGCCTTGCGCCTGCTGTCCGGGCGACGACGCATCTCGCCGGTGTGGCGCTCGGTGTTCTCGCTGCTTTGGGTATTCGCCTGCTTTCGCGGGCTGGAACGCATCATCGGCGCGCAGCGTGGCGCGCTGGTCGGCTGGCTGGGGCCGGCGTTGGCCTATGTCTGCCTGAGCCTGCTCGGCGTGTGGCCCTCGGCGCTGTCGCTATTGACGCTGCTGACCTGGACGCCGGTCCTGCTGGTCAACCAGCGCCTGGCGCGATTCAAGCAGGCGCGCGGCTTGCCGCAGAGCGCGGCCGAGCGCTTCACTGCCTGGACCTGGGCGTGGCTGGCGATCGCCGGGCCGTTCGCGCTGCTGGTGATGATCACGATGATGAGGGCGGTGACCATCGGCCACGCCATCGACATCGATCTGCCGCAGCGATAGGTCACGAACGCCAGGCGGAATCGGGGAGGCCACAGGGGCGGCATCCGGCGTCGACACGCGGCAGGGGCGATCCGCTGCGAGTCTTCAAAGTTTCATATGCAACCACCCTCGCCTGGTGTCTAATACCGCCCCCCACGCTGTGCCCCCTCCCGTGAGCCTTCCCGATTCCGATCTGCGTCCGGACCTGGACCCGTTGCCCGACGACGGCACCGTCGTCACCGCCGGACCGCTGACCCCGCCGCCGGATTCGGCCGGCACCGTGCAGGATGCGCGCGCGCTGCGCCACAGCGTGGCCGAGGACGTGCAGGGCATGCTGCTGGCGACCCTGGTGGCCTCGCTGGGGCTGGCGGTGTTCGCCCATGGCGGGCTGATGATCGGCGGCATGGCCGGCGTGGCCTTCCTGTTGCACTACGCGCTGGGCTGGAACTTCGGCCTGATGTTCGTGCTGGTCAACCTGCCGTTCTACTGGCTGGCGGTGCGGCGCATGGGCTGGGAATTCACGCTCAAGACGTTCGTCGCGGTCGCCGCCTGCGGCCTGCTGACCGATCTGCTGCCGTGCTGGGCGCAGTGGGCGACGATGACGCCGCTGTTCTCGGCGCTGGTCGGCGGCGCGCTGGTCGGCCTGGGCATCCTGTTCTTCATCCGCCACCGCGCCAGCCTCGGTGGCGTCGGCATCCTCGCGGTCTACCTGCAGCGCAGCCGCGGCTGGAGCGCGGGCAAGGTGCAGATGAGCTTCGACGCGGCGCTGATGACGGTGGCGTTCTGGCTGCTGGCGCCGCAGCAGGTGCTGTACTCGGCGATCGGCGCGGTGGTGCTGAGTCTGGTGCTGATGTTCAACCACCGCGCCGGACGCTACATGGGCGTGTGAGGTCCGCCGCCGGTCGCCGTCGCGCGATCGGCAACCCGCGCATCGCAGCACGCGGGGTTCCTTGCGGGGGCGCGAACGTCGCGCGATCCGCCCGTGTTGCGCTTGGTCATGCAGGACATGCACGCAATGCCCGCCGTCCATCGGCGTGCCGCTGCACTGTGCTGGGCACGGCATCGCCCGTGCATGACGGCAACTGTCTACGGAATCTCCGCGGTGTCTACGAAACAGCCTTGCTGTCCAAGTGTGACGCAGCGCATGCTGCTGTCGAAGAAAGGATGAGCGCGCACGGACGGCGCAAGGCGATCGCGGGGAGCGCGATCCCACCTGCATGACGTTCACCACGATGTTCGGCGCCGCGCCTGCGCGGCGGCGCGGTGCTGCCTGTCCGGCGCGCCGCGACGGCTGCCGGCGCTTACAGCTTTTCCACGGAACGAGGGGCAGTGCGATGAAACGTGCGATGGGATTCGCAGCATTGGTCTGTGTGGTGGTTGCGGCGTGCTCTGCCGTGAATCCTGGGTCGGGATCGAAGCCCGGCAGCGGTGGCGGGACGGTCACGCCGGCACCCACGCCCGTGGCGGGATCCGGATCGGGGCCCGCGCCAGGCGCAACCGACTGCACGCCGCCGGGGCCGCCGGCGCCGTCGTGGTTCCCGCATGCGCAAACGCCGGCGCCGGATTCGGCGGGCTTCGCGTCCAGCAGCAATTGCGAGTTCCATCAGTGGTCGTGGAATACGTTCCTGTGGCTGACCCAGGACGTGGGCGGGCAGCCGCGCTTCCTGAGCATGTCCAGCGATGGCATCGGCGGCGTTGCCGACGGCGTCCTCGATCCGTTGATCGGCCGCTCGCAGCAGGCGCGCACGGTGGAACTGATCGATCAGGCAGGCCCGGACGGCGTGCTGGTGGATCGGCATGGGCGTGCGGTCTATTACTCGATCCATTCCAACGACGTGTTCGGCCAGTTCATCGCCAGCAATCACCTGCAGGATCCGAAGGCGTTGCGCGCCTTCGATCCGACGGCGGCATTTCCGGTCGGCAGCATGACCCTGAAGGCAGCGTGGAAAGTGGTGCAGCCGGGCGAGGACGTATCCACGTTCTATACCCGCCAGGCGCAGATCGCCAAGCTGGGCATGCGCAAGGGCAAGATCATCGCCACCGGCGACACCGAAACCCAGACCGTGGCGCTGGTCGGCTTCCACATCGGCGGCACGGTCGCCGGCCATCCGGAGATGATCTGGGCCACGTTCGAGCACCGCGACAATGCACCGGATGTGGACACGTCGCTCAATCCGGGCCAGCCCGTCTCCGACAAGGACTGGACCTTCTACAAGGCCGGTACCCCGATCGAACAGTGCAACGTCAACGCCGCCGGTGCCGGTGCACTGACCTTGAACGCGCAGACCCAGACCCTGAGTCCGGTGACCCAGGTCTGCCGCATGGTGCCGTACGGCGGGCAGAAGCCATGCCCGAGCGGCCAGGACTGCAACATCGCCAACATCCAGTCGATGAACACCTCGGTGCAGAGCCAGTTGAACGACGTGTGGAAGAACTACTTCGAGGTCGGTGCGATCTGGTTCGTGGCCAAGGAGGCGTTGGCGCCCAACTGCACGTTCCAGCCAGGTTCGGCCCTGGAATGCATTCCCTCGCCGACACCCGAAGGTGCGCCGCCGCTGCTCACCGGCTCGATCAAGCTGTCCAATTCCACCATCGAGACCTTCACCCAGGTGCAGAGCACGCAGAACAACTGCTTCGCCTGCCACAACACCACCCAGGTGATTTCGCCCGATCCGCGCGCGCAGTCGTTGCCGGGGCTGAACGTCAACATCAGCCATGTGGTGATCAACGACTACTTCCAGGCGCAGTTGCCGCAGAAGGCCCCGCCGGCGGCGCGGCCGGCCACGCCGCGCTGAGGCGCGCCCCTCTCATCCGGATCAGGAGCAAGTCACCATGACCAGCAACGTGTTTCGCGTGCATCCGGCAATCGGCATCGGCCGCGTTGGCGACAGCCAGGAGTTCTATCTCGCACCGGTGACCGCGGCCGGCACCCGCGGTGCCGACGGGCTGATGGGCGGGCTGCCGGTGCAGCCCGGCACCGAGTCCACGCCGATCACCGCCGAGCAGTTCCGCGACGCCGCCGGCAACGTCAAGCGCCAGGCCGCACGCTTCCACATCTACGCCTACCCCAGCGGCAGTTCCGGCAGCTATCCCAATGGCGGCGGCGTGCGCGTGGACGTCGGCAGCACGATCGACGGCAAGACGGTCAAGGACATCGTGTGGACCGTGCATCTGGCCAACAAGAAGCTCAACAACTATTCGACGGTGAGCCAGGGCGGCCAGTTTCGCGGCATCGGCGCCTATGAGGAGCCCGGCGTGCTGGAGCTGCGCAATCCGGACTACCCGGGCGCGGCCGATCCGGCCGATCCCAATGATCCGACGCGCCTGCGGCAGTTGGTGATCGATCCGGGTCCGCGCGCGCTCAGCGCCGCCGCGGCGGGCAGCGCCGTGGTTGGCTTCGACATGACCACCACCGCCAGCTACGCCGATGCCAGCGGCACGATCCACCCGCAGCCGGCCTATCCGGTCAGCTTCCCCTCGATGTTCCATACGCTGCACGAACCGCTCGGCAAACTCGATTCGTTGGGCGACATGCGCGTGGAGGCCAACGGCGCGCTGATCGTGGCCGGTGGCTTCGCCCGCACCTCGGCGGTGATCGGGGCCGATGGCAGCTATCCGCCGCTGGAGGACGCGACCGAGAACGGCCTGTGGTACGACGACGCGGCCGATGGCCCGGTCAATGCCGTGCTGATCTTCAACGACGGATCCACCGCCAGCGTGCAGGGTGCCTGGTACGTCACCGGCGATCCGGGCTATGCGCCGCAGACCCGCAACGTGGTGTCCACCTGGGACGACGTCTACGACGTGTGGGTGCGCGCACTGGGCCTGGTGCCGTCGCTGTACGCCAACAACGCGTTCGTCGCCACCTACCAGCCGTCCTTCAGCGACGACATCCAGCCGATCTTCCACGCGGCGATGCTGCAGCGCTGGAACACCAATCTGCCGTCGGGAGCGGTCAAGGGCCACGACATGATCGGGCAGATCCAGCCCACCGACGATCCGAGCGCGAAGATTCCCAACCTGAAGACGCTGATCCGCGACCCGGCCTCCGCCGCCGACACCGAGACCGGCTCGCCGATGATGCCGCTGTCGCTGGGCGATGCGCAGAAGAGCTTTCTCAGCGTCAGTTCCACCCAGTACTTCCTGATGAGCCAGTGGCACGGCAAGAACTACGTGCAGGGCGGCGCACCTGTGCTGGGCCCTGGCGAAGCGCTGGACCGCGTCACCCTGCAGAACTGCCTCGGCGGACGCTACAGCCCGGGCATCGAGGTGTCGTTCCCGATCCGCGACGTGAACCTCTACGTGCAGGACTGGAAGGCCCAGGATTGCGGACCATTCCGCATCAACCAGGCGCCGCTGGACTACAGCAAGGCGAATCAGGGCAGCGCGTTCCTGAGCTTCGGCTATGTGCCGCTGCAGCAGCACCTGGTGGAGCCGGGCGACCTGTCCAAGTTCATGTCGGTGCCCTGGCACACCGACTACAACTCCTGCGCCACCCATCTGCCCGATCCCAATCCGGGGCAGCAGACCGTCAATCCGAACAACACCTTGTTCTGGTCGTGGCCGGCCGAGCGGCCGTTCGCGGTCTACCCGGCGGCGCTGTGCCAGGTCGACCCCGACGACGACACCTGGTACCTGGGGCCGCAGGTCTATTCGGTGCGTGGCGAAGGCACCGACAGTCCGTATCCGACCAGGGCCGGACGCTTCCAGGCGTACGCGGACTTCGTCGCCAACTGGTCCAAGGTGGGCTTCGTCATCAGTGGCGCGCAGATCGCGCAGGTTTCCGGCAAGCCGCCGTACCCGGCCGAGCTGTTCCTCGAAGTGGCGAGCCAGTTCGATCCGGGCCAGGAGTTCGTGGCGCCGTGGCCGATGGCGAACATGCCGGTCGATCCGAAGGTGTGATGAGCACGCACCTCGGGAGCATATGGACGTCTCTGGACGGGACACGCCGATGAGCGCGCACGACCGCTGCACCGTCGCCATCGTCGGCGGCGGCGCGGCCGGCTGCGCCACGGCGCTGGCGCTGGCCGCGCGCGGGGTCGAGGAC
>NZ_AQOI01000534.1:0-661 GCF_000364665.1 Xanthomonas sp. SHU 199 | reverse complement strand
GCATTCCGCTGGCGTGTCCGACAGCCAGACAAAATGGTCGGCATGAGCCTGGTAGGTGCCCAACTGCACGACGTCGACGTTCTGCATCGATTCGTTTGCTAATGCCGACCCACTCAGACTGGCAAGCAACAACAACGGGGACCATGCGGTTCTCATGATTAGTTTTCCTCTTCCGTCAATTGTTGCTTTTCTGTATACTTGGCTCGCTTGCGCCCTAACAAGTTCAATCAACCACATAGATGAACTTTCCAGTGCACGACGTATCGTTGTCGTCCATGATCAAGGTCACACGCTTCCCGCTGACGAACGCCGACATCAACGCCGCGTAAATCGCCTTGTTATTCTCCTGATCCTTTGCCCAATAGACCGGTTTTCCGGCGGGGCATGTGGCATTCCCCTCGCTCAAGAGAAAAGGGATCTGGGTAGGCATATAGGTAGCCTCGATTTGCGTCACCTTGCCCGTGATGATTTGCAAGGCACTCGCCGAACCGCTGCAAGTGATCCAGAACAGCGCACATCCCAGCATCAAGATCCAACGCATAGAAATTCCACCCCTAGAAAATTAAAGATTATGTTGAGGATGTCGTTCTTCCGGCACATCGGGCTTCACCCGTTCAATAGCAATTGATACAGCAACGGCACGATATCCACCGCAGGCCGC
>NZ_AQOI01000533.1:0-811 GCF_000364665.1 Xanthomonas sp. SHU 199 | reverse complement strand
GGCCGGCTACCGGCCGTGCCTGCGCTGCCGCCCCGAACTCTCGCCGGAGGCGCAGCAGCACCTGGGCGAAGAAGTCGTGCGGCGCGCACTGGCGCTGATCGCCGAGGGCGCGCTGCAGGACGCCAGCGTCGCCGCGCTGGCGGCCGAACTGGGCATCAGCGCGCGCCAGCTGCAGCGGCTGTTCGTGGCCCAGCTCGGCGCCACCCCGGCGGCGGTGCACGCGACCCGGCGGCTGTTGCTGGCCAAGCAACTGCTCACCGAAACCGCCTTGCCGATCACCCAGGTGGCGCTGGCGGCCGGCTTCAACAGCCTGCGTCGCTTCAACGCCGCGTTCCTCGACGGCTGCGGCATGCCCCCCTCGGCGATCCGCAAGCAGCGCACCGACAGCCCCGGTGGCGATCTGGTGCTGCGCCTGGGCTACCGGCCGCCACTGGACTTCCCGGCGATGCTGGCGTTCCTGCGCAAGCGCGCGATCCCCGGCATCGAGCGCATCGGCGAAGCCAGCTACGAGCGCGTGCTCGGCCCCTGCGAGGCCTCCACCCGCATCCGTGTCGAGGCCGATCCGCAGCGCCACGAACTGCGCCTGCACATCACCGCGGCCGATCCGCGCGCCATTCCCGACATCGTGCGCCGGGTGCGCCGCGTGTTCGATCTGGATGCCGACCTGCGCGCGGTACACGCCACGCTCGGCGAGGATCCGCTGCTGGCGCGCGCCATCGCGCGGCGCCCCGGGCTGCGCGTGCCGGGCGGCTGGGACGGGTTCGAAGTGGCGGTGCGCGCGGTGCTCGGCCAGCAGGTCAGCGTGGCCGGC
>NZ_AQOI01000532.1:0-940 GCF_000364665.1 Xanthomonas sp. SHU 199 | reverse complement strand
CGCGGCCTGCATCGCCGCGGTCGCCCGCCACTGCACCGTGCGCCGCCCGCCGCCGCGCGCGGCGCACCGCCTCTGCCTGGAGCTTGCCGATGCCATCGCTGCCGCGCCTCGCCACCCTCGTCCTGTTCGCCTTCGCGCCACTGGCCTGCACCGCCGCACGCGCGCAAACGGCCGCGACGGAGACCCTGGAAAAAGTCGTCATCCTCAAGCGCCACGGCGTGCGCGCGGCGATGTCCAGCGCGGAGCAACTGGAGCGCTACTCGGCGCGCCCCTGGCCGCGCTTCGCGGTGCCCGCCGGGTATCTCACCGCGAACGGCGCGGCGCTGGAACGCTTGTTCGGCGCCTACTACCGCGCCCGCTATGCGCCGCTGGGGCTGTTCGCCGGCGACGGCTGCGCGGCCGCGTACTACTGGGCCAACCGCACCCAACGCACCCTCGCCTCGGCGCAGGCGCTGGCCAGCACGCTGACCCCGGGCTGCGCCAATCCGGTGCACAGCGTCGCCGACGATGCCTCCGATCCGCTGTTCGACGGCGCGCCCGCCCTGCGCACTCCCGCCGCGGTGGCGCAGATGCGCGCGGCCATCGCCGGCCGCATCGGCGGCGATGCGCAGGCCTGGAACGCGGCCCAGGCCGACGCCATCGACAGCCTGCAACAACTGCTGCTGCAGTGCGCGCAACGGCCCTGCCCGGCCGACGCCGGCAGCGGCAAGCTGCGCCTGGATGCGGTGCCGGCGCGGCTGGGCGATGCCGACGACGCGATCCCCGGCATCGAAGGCCCGGCCGCGGCCGCTTCCGGCCTCAGCGAAAGCCTGCTGATGGCCTGGGCCGACGGCCAGGACTTCGCCGCGCTGGGCTGGCGCGGCGTCGACGAGGCCAGCCTGCTGCGCGCCTTCGCCCCGCACCAGGCCGAGTTCGCGCTGCGCCTGCGCGCGCCGGCGGT
>NZ_AQOI01000531.1:0-1568 GCF_000364665.1 Xanthomonas sp. SHU 199 | reverse complement strand
CTGGCGGCGGCCAAGGCGGCGGCGGTCGCAGCCACTGCCGGGGAGGCCTGGGTGATCGGCTCGGACCAGGTCGCCGAACTGGACGGCCAACCGCTGGGCAAGCCCGGCAATGTCGCCGCGGCACACGCGCAGCTGGCGGCCATGTCCGGGCGCAGCGTGCGCTTCCACACCGCGGTGTGCCTGCAGCGCGGCACACGCACCCTGCACGCCTGCGACCTCACCGAAGTGCAGTTCCGCGACCTGCAGGCCGACGCCATCGCCCGCTACGTCGCCGCCGAACAGCCGCTGGACTGCGCCGGCAGCTTCAAGTGCGAAGGCCTGGGGATCAGCCTGTTCCGCGCAATTCAGACCCAGGATCCGACCGCGCTGATCGGCCTGCCGTTGATCGCGCTGTCCGAGTTGCTGCGCGAGGCCGGCTACACCCTGCCCTAGCCAGCCGACAGGTGCTGCCCTCTTACTGCAACCGGCACCACTGATACGGGAAGCGCGCCTGCCCGACCCAGGATTGGTAGATCCGACAGGACCCCGGCTGCAGCGCCAGGCCGTAGCGCACCAGTTGCTGCGCCGCCAGCGCCTGGGTCTGGCGATCCGCGGCGGCGACATCCACGGCCCGTTCCGGCAGCAGCACCCAGCGGCAACGACCGGCATCCACCTCCACGCCGGCGCGCACCGGGCGCCGCGCCAGGCGCCGCATCAGCGCGCAGTCGGGGCCGCGATCCAGGCCCAGGCGCGCGGCCACCGCATTGAGCCGCTGCAGGCGCTCGACATTGCGATCCACTTCCGCCGGCAGCATCGCGTAGCCCTGCCCGCGCGCCGCCAGCATCTCGCGGACCCGCGCAGCGTAGGCCGGCGTTTCCGGGAAATTGGAGGCGACCGACGCGTACGCCACCTGCCCGGGCAGGAACGGAACGCGCCACGACTCCGGTGCATCGCCGACCAGCAGCACCAGGCTGCGCTCGGGCTGCGGCATCGGCGGCGCCTGCACACGGAACGCCTGGCGCGCCCAGCGCTCGTGCCCCCACTCGCCCCAGCCGTACAGCGCAAAGGCCGCACAGGCGATCAGAGCCCAGCGCGCCGCCGGCGCGGCGATGCGCGCCGGCAGCAGCCGCCGCAACCCCACCCACAGCAGCAGCGGCGCCAGCAGCTCCGGCACCACCAGGTAGCGCTGGATGCTGAAGGCCGCCTGCCAGGCGAGGAAGGCCACCACCACGAACACCAGCACCGCACGCCACGCCGGCGCGACCACCTCCGCCGGCGCGGAGCCGCGCGGACGCCGCAGCATCCAGCGCAGCAGCGCCACCAGGCCCAGCAGATACAGCAGCGGCCATACCAGTTGCCGCAGGCGCACCTCGCTGACCCGGTTCGGCGCCAGCGAGAACTGCAGCGGCCAGGTCAGCCACTCCCACAGCGTCTTCGGCAACCAGCGCGTGTCGCTGACCGCCACCGGCTGCGCCAGCGGCGCCATGAAGTGGCTGTTGAACTGCGGGAACAGCGGATTGCCGAAGGTCTGCCACACCCGCAGCAGCCACGGCCCGGCCAGCAGCGCGAAACTGAGCACCGTCACCGTA
>NZ_AQOI01000530.1:0-4881 GCF_000364665.1 Xanthomonas sp. SHU 199 | reverse complement strand
CCGCCGATCCGTTGCCGCGGGCGACCGCCGGCGACCAGCGCGGCCACGCCCAGGGCCAGCGCGAACAGGGCGTTGGTCAGCTTGCAGGCCATCGCCAGCCCGAGCAGTGCGCCGGCAAGCGCCCACCAGCCCAGCGCCACGCCCTGCCCCGCGGCCTGTTGGCGGCGTTGCGCGTGCAGTGCGGCGAGCAGCGCGCCCAGCACCGGCAGCGCGCTGGTGTTGTCGCCCATGGTGCCGGCGAACTCGGACAGGAACGCGGCGCTGCACAGCCCGGCCAGCGCCAGCCACGGCACCAGCCGCGCACGGTTCAGCCGCGGGTCCAGCACCTGCCAGACGATGCCGGCCAGCAGCAGGAACGCCAGTGCATGCAGCACGCCCATCGCGAATCCGGCCAGCGGCGCAGGCAAGCCAACGAACAGCGCGTAATGCAACACGTCCAGCAGCGGATTGAAGTAGCTCTGCATCTGCGCCGGCGCCAGGTCGATGCCGAGGCGGCCGTGCAATGCGGCGTAGCCGTTGTACAGGTGGTAGTTGCGCAGGTCCCAGTTGGCGTCCTGACCCAGCCACAGCGACAGCAGCCCACCCAGGAGCGCGACCGCCACACCCGCCGCGATCACATTGCCGCGGCTGTGGAAGGCGAAGCGGCGATCCAGCGCGGCCAGCAGGCGCTGGCGGCGCGTCGGGCGCGGCAGCGCCGCAGCAGCAGTGGTGCTCATGCGCCGTCACCATGATGCGCACCCTGCGCGTCCGCCGCCGGCCAGGCCGGGATCGCAAGGTAAGCCAGGCGCTTGGCCTCGATGCGGCCGCGCGTGACCGTGTCCAGGATCAGCCCGCAGGCCAGCAGCAGCACGCCCAGCAACACCAACGCCGAACACAGGATCGCGGTGGGAAACCGCGGCACCAGGCCGGTCTGCGCATAGGTCAGCAACAGCGGCACCGCCAGCGCCAGCGCCAGCAGCACGCAGGCGCCGAAGCCGAGCGAGAAGAACAGCAAGGGCCGCTCGGCCTTGAACAGGCGCAGGATGGTCAGCAGGATGCGGGTGCCGTCGTGCCAGGTGCGCAGCTTGCTCTGCGATCCTTCCGGACGCGCGCCGTAGGCAGTGTCGACTTCCGCCACCGGCATGCGCAGTTGCAGCGCGTGCACCGCCAGTTCGGTCTCGGTCTCGAAGCCGGCAGCATGCGCGGGGAACGACTTCACGTAGCGTCGCGAGAACACCCGGTAGCCGGACAGCATGTCGTCGAAGCTGCGCCCGAACAGGAAGCCCACGCAGCGGGTCAGCAGCACGTTGCCGGTGCGATGGCCGGCGCGGTACGCCGCCGCTTCGTCGCTGCGGCGCGCGCCGACCACCATGTCCAGTCCGTCGCGCAGCAGGCGCTCGACCAGCGCCGGCGCCATCGCCGCATCGTAGGTCGCATCGCCGTCAACCAACACGTAAACGTCGGCCTCGATGTCGGCGAACAGGCGCCGCACCACGTTGCCCTTGCCCTGCAGCGCGACCTCGCGCACCACCGCGCCGGCCGCCCGCGCACGGGCGATGGTGGCGTCGCTGGAATTGTTGTCGAACACATGGACCTGCGCGCCCGGCAGATGCGTGGCGAAATCGGCCACGACCTGGCCGATGGTGGCCGCCTCGTTGTGGCACGGCACCAACACCGCGATCCGCGGCGCGGCCGCGGGGCGATCGGAGGGGAAACTGGACATGGGCGGCGTGCGGTCCTGCGCGGCAGCGTGGGAAAGGCGCGCCATCCTAGCTCAGTGCGGGCGCAGCACGATCGGTTGTTCCCACCAATCCTCGACGCTGCCGTCGCGGCCGTGCAGACGCAGGCCCAGCCAGTGCGTGCCCGGTGCCAGGCCACTGGCATCGACGATGGCGCGGAAGCCGATGTTCGGATGGTTCGGATCGGTGGAGATCTTCCAGAACCTGGTGACGTCGTAGACGTCGCCGTAGTGCGCCTGCGCCGCGACCTTGCCGTCGAGCAGCACCTCGACCCGGTCGATCCCCACGCCGTCCTTGAACGCCCAGCCGGACACGTCGAAGCGACGGCCGACGCTGGCGTCCACGTCCGGGGTGTTGAACCAGGCCATCGCCGGCGTGGTGCAAGGCCCGCTCGCGCGCTGCGCCGGCAGCGCGAACAGCAGGAAACGCTGGCTGCCGTGGTCGCTGGACACCACCCGCGGCGGCGGCAGCGGACCGACCAGGTCGCAGACCGCGTGGTAGCGCTGCAGCAGCAGCCGGTACTTCATGTCGCTGGGCGAGAGCACCAGCAGCCGTGGACCGTCGCGGTGGCCGTCGCTGAGCAGACCCCACTGCTGCAGCTGTGCGCTGCGCCCGTGCTTGTCGTTCAACGGATGCGGCAGCACCTGGATATCCGGGTCGCGCAGTTCGAAACCGAGTTCGGCGCCGACCTTGAAGTTGTCCGCCAGCACCTGGGTGCCGGGCGGCATGCTCGCCAGTTCGCGACGCACCGCGTCGGCCAGCGGCCGCCAGCCGGCGAAGTTGCGCGGGTAGTACTTGTCGCCGGCGGTGTGCTCGCGCACCGCCGGCACCGACACCGCCAGGTAGTAGCCGAACGCACCGACCAGACCCAGCCCGGCCAGCAGCCAGGTGGCGCGGCGCAGCGGCTTGCTCCAGCCGTTGAGGATCACCGGCGTGGCGATCAGCAGCGCCAGATAACCCGGCAGCGGCCAGTGGAAGCTGACCCGCTCGGCGTCGGTGAAGAACCCGAGCAGGAAAATGCCCAGCGTGGATACCCCGCCGAGCAGGCCGAAATACCGCCACTGCACGCGCGTGCCGCTGCTGCCGCCGCGCGTGGCCATCAGCGCCACCTTGGTCATTGCCACCGCCAGCAGCGGCGTGACCAGCAGCAACTGGATCAGCAGGAAGGCGATGCCGGCGGGCTGGAAACTCCAGGGATGGCGGTCGACCAGCTGGAACTTGAGACCAGCCTCGCCGTTGTCCGCGTTCCAGGCCAGCAGCGGCAGCCAGGCGACCATGCCCAACGCCAGCGCGACCCACACCTGCGGATCGCGCAGCATGCGCCGGCCCTGCGGGATCAGCAGCAGCGCGATCGCGCCGACGCCGATCACGCCGACGAAGCGGTAATGGCTCAGCGCGCCGATGACCAGGCCCAGCGCCAGCTCCACCGCGCTCAGCGCCTCGGTCTGGCGCAGCAGCCGCGCGCTGGCGTCGATGCACAGGATCGTCGCCAGCGCCATCGGCACGTCCGGCAGCGCCAGGATGCCCAGGGTGCCGGACAACGGCATCAGCAAGGCCAGGCTGCCGGCGCGCCAGCCCGCCACTGCGCCGAACCAGCGCGTGGCGATGCGTGCGATCAGCCACGGCACGGCCGCACCCAGCAGCAGGAATGGCGCGCGCAACGCGAGCAGGTGGTCGCCGCCGAGCGCCACGCCCAACCGCGCCAGCCACGCGGTCAGCCCGGGCAGGTCCGAGTAGGCCAGCGCCAGATGCTGGCCTTCCTGCCAATAGAATGCCTCGTCCACGAACAACGGCAGGCGCGCGGCGACCAGCAGTTTGGCGGCAGTGACGAGCGTCCACAGCACGATGAAGACGCTGCGTGCACGTTGTTCCCCTTGCATTGCCCGTAAACTCCCTGAAACCGTTGCGAGAATGCGATGCCTACTCCGCCCCGCTTGCCGGAAATGCTAACCGATACGTTGCGCGAGGCGCTCACGCGCGCCCAGCAGCAGGTCAATGCGCTGGTCCTGGGCAAGCCGCAACAGGTGCGCATGGCGTTTGTCGCCCTGCTGTCCGGCGGACATCTGCTGATCGAGGACCTGCCCGGCCTGGGCAAGACCACCCTGGCGCATGCGCTGGCCGCGAGCCTGGGACTGGGCTTCCAGCGCGTGCAGTTCACTTCCGACTTGCTGCCGGCCGATGTGCTCGGCGTGTCGGTGTACGACGCGCAGTCGCGCCAGTTCCAGTTCCATCCCGGCCCGGTGTTCACCCACGTGCTGCTCGCCGACGAGATCAACCGCGCGCCGCCGCGCACGCAGAGCGCGCTGCTGGAAGCGATGGCCGAACAGCAGGTCACCCTCGACGGCACCACCCATCCGCTGCCGTCGCCGTTCTTCGTGATCGCCACGCAGAACCCGGTGGACCTGTCGGGCACCTTTCCCCTGCCCGACTCGCAACTGGACCGCTTCCTGCTGCGGCTGGCGCTGGGCTATCCCAACGCCGAGGCCGAACGCGCCCTGCTCAGCGGCAGCGACCGCCGCGACCTGATCGCGCAGGCGCAGCCGCTGCTCGGCGAGGCCGACATGGCCACCCTGCGCCAGGGCGTGGAGCAGATCCATGCCAGCGAGGCGCTGGTCGGCTACGTGCAGGCACTGCTGGCGCGCAGCCGCCAGCATCCGGGCGTACGGGTGGGCCTGTCGCCGCGCGCCGGCATCGCCCTGCTGCGCGCGGCCAAGGCGCATGCGCTGCTGCTCGGCCGCGGCCATGTGCTGCCCGAGGACGTGCAGGCGCTGTTCGTGGCCGTGGCCGAGCATCGCCTGGTGGCCGAACAGGAATCGGCGTCCGGCCAGGCCCTGGCCAAGGCGATCCTGCACAGCGTCGCGGTGGACTGACGCCGATGCCGGGCGGGCGGCGCGACTGGCGGCAGCGACTGGCGCAGTTGGCCGCGCCGCGCGCGCCGGAAG
The DNA here is from genome assembly GCF_000364665.1 of Xanthomonas sp. SHU 199. Taxonomy (NCBI): domain Bacteria; kingdom Pseudomonadati; phylum Pseudomonadota; class Gammaproteobacteria; order Lysobacterales; family Lysobacteraceae; genus Xanthomonas; species Xanthomonas sp. SHU 199. Next base: position 221 of record NZ_AQOI01000530.1, on the reverse strand, counting down.
CCCTGCCGGTGCAGTTGGACCGGCGCCGCATCTACATCCTGCCCACGCCGTTCGGCGGCTTCCTGGCGCTGCTGCTGGCGGCGATGCTGCTCGGCGCGCTGAACTACAACAACAACCCGGCGCTGCTGCTGGCGATGCTGCTCGGCGCGGCCGCAATGGCCAGCGCCATCGTCGCGCACCTGCAGTTGTCCGGGCTGCGGCTGGAAGCGCTGTCGGCCGAG
>NZ_AQOI01000529.1:0-1800 GCF_000364665.1 Xanthomonas sp. SHU 199 | reverse complement strand
TCACCCCAACCCCTCTCCCGGCGGGAGAGGGGCTTTACGGCTTACTTCGCCGCCGGATTGAGGCTGTAAGTGCCGTGCAGGCTGGCTTCGGCCAGCACGTGGCCCTGCATCGCGCGCAAGGCGTCGGCGGCGGTGAAGCGTGCCGGCACGTCCAGGCGCGCCACATCCAGGGCGAACAGGCGGAAGAAGTAGCGGTGCACACGCAGGTCGTTGGCCGGCGGATACGGGCCGTCGTAGCCGTGGTAGTCGCCGCCCATCGCCGCGTCGCCGGCGAACCAGTCGGTGTAGCTGTTCAGTCCCTGCCGCGCGCCCGCCAGGCCGGGCGGTGGCTGCTTGCCCTTGGCCACCACGCCGTCGCTGGCGCTGCCTTCGGCGATCTCGCGCAGGTCGGCCGGCAGGTCCACCGCCACCCAATGCACGAATTCGGTGCGAGGTTGTTCGACCGGGATCTGCACGTCGTCGCGGCCGACCATCTCGGCCACGGTCGGCACGTCCGGATCGACGCACAGCAGCACGAAGGACTGGGTGCCGGCCGGCACCGCGTTCCAGACCAGGTGGGGGTTGCGGTTGCCGCCGAAGCCGTCGGCCTGGCCCATCGCGTAGGTCGCGGCGATGGGCTGACCCGGCTGGATGCTGTCACTGCGAAGACGCATGCGTGAATCTCCTTGGGGAATCAGGTTTCAGGGTAGCCAAGGCGCACCGCCACCGGCGTCAGCAGCGCGAACGCAGCGGCCAGCGGCGTGGCATAGGCACGCCAGTGGCCGGCGGCCAGGCGCGGCGGGCCGACAGTGGCGATGGTCGGGAACGCCACGCCGAACGCCTGCTCCAGCGCCGCCGCCACGCCGGCCGGATCGTGCTCGGTGCCGTCCAGGCGCACCAGGTGGTGCGGATACAGATCCTGTTCGTGCAGGTCGGCGACCTGCGCCAGCACCGCCGCCAGCCACTGCGCGCCGGTCTCCGGCGAGGCCAGGCCCAGCGGCGCCGGGGCACCGTTGGCCAGCCAGTCCAGCAGCATGTCGCGCGGGTCGCGCAGCACCACCAGCAGCCGTCCTTCCGGCAGGTGCGGGCGCAGCGCGCGCAGCAGCGCGTTGTCCCACCACAGCAGCCAGTCGACGATGTTGCCGTCGCCGACGCCGCGTGCCGGCAGTTGCGCGCGCCACTCGGCGACCAGCGCCGCACCGTCCAGGGCGCCGCTGTCCAGTTCCTCGACGCTGCGGAAGCGCTGCAGGCCGTCGGTCGGCGGCTGCGGACCGAAGCGGTCGCCGCGCAATACCGGGCTGGCCGCGTCGATCACCGCGATCACCCGCTCCACGCCGCTGCCCGGGGGCCCCCAGACGAACAGCGGGCGGGCCTGGTTCTGCGGGTCGACAGTGCCCAGCGGCGGCCACTGCGCCGGGGCCTGGCCCAGCGGCGGCAGCGGCAGGCGGTGCGGCAGCTGTTCCTGCTGGAAGGCCACCCAGGTCGCGAGCGCGTCGTCCGGGCGCCCGGCCGCATCCTGCACCGCCGCCAGCCAAGGCCGCACCACGGTGCGGTCGCGCTCGGGCATGCGCTGCATCAGGCCGTGCACGTGGGCGATGGCGGCATCGTGCTCGCCGCGCTCCAGCAGCGACTCGACCAGGCGTTCCTCGCCGCTGAGCCGGCCCGGTTCCAGCGCCACGATGCGCTGCGCCACGGCTTCGCCCTGGTCGCGTTCGCCGGCCATGTCGTGCACCCGCAGCTGCGCTTCCAGCGCCGGCACGTGCGCCGGCATCGCCGCCTGCCAGCGCGCGATCAGCGCGCGCGCCTCGGGGCCGCCCACCG
>NZ_AQOI01000528.1:0-1025 GCF_000364665.1 Xanthomonas sp. SHU 199 | reverse complement strand
CCGGGGCGGCCCGCGCGGCGCGGCGGTCGGGGGTGTAGCGGCCGATCACGCTGCAGCTGGCGCCGGACACGCGCTTGCTGCCGTAGCTGGGCACGCCGTCGTTGCCGGTGCACTTGTACAGGGTGCCGGCGCTGGCCGGCGCAGCCGTCAACGTGGCGAGTCCCAGCCCCAGGAGCCACAGCATCCCCTTCATGGCGGCGAGTGTCCCAACTTCCCCGCCGCTTGCCAAGTCCGCACCGCCCGGGGCCGGAGCAGCGCCGGGCGGCCAGTGCGCCCTCCCCGTCCGTATCACCTACTCCACCGGTGCCGGCTCCGGCACCTGCTCCAGCAACGCGTTCAGCACCCCGCGCAGCGCCGTCCGCACCTCGGCCGTGGCCTCCAGACCTGCGAACGGCACGCCGATGGTCAGCAATTGCGCCGCCAGCCACGGCACCGCGTCGGCCAGCAGCGACAGCCGGCAGTGGCCGTCGGCCTCGTCCCGCAGGGTGCCGCACCACAGTGGAATGCGCGCCCCCAGCTCGGCGGCGCTGCCACGCAGCCGCACACTGAGGGCGAAACCCATCGCCTGCGGGCTGTAGCGGATCGCCGCGTCGACCATGGCCGCCGGTTCCTGCGGCGGCAGGCGCAACGCCACCGCCGCGCCGAGCTGCAGGGGCGGCGCGATGCGTTCGGCGCGGAAGGTGCGCCAGTCGGCACGATCGCGGTCCCAGGCCAGCAGGTACCAGCGGCGGCCGGCGTTGACCAGGCGCAGGGGCTCGACCAGCCGCTCGCTGGCGCGCCCGGAATGGTCGCGGTAGGCGAAGCCGAGCAGGCGCCGGTCGCGGCAGGCGCTGGCGACCCCGATCAGCACCCGCGTGTCCGGCCGCAGCGGGTCCTGGCCCAGCGCCAGGGTCGCGCCCTGCAAGGCCTCGGCGCGCTGGCGCACCCGCGTCGGCAGCAGCGGTTCGAGCTTGGCCAGCACCCGCACCGCGGTGTCCTCCAGGCCGGCCATGCTGGCGCAGGCCGCGCGCAGCGCCACCGCGACC
>NZ_AQOI01000527.1:0-1196 GCF_000364665.1 Xanthomonas sp. SHU 199 | reverse complement strand
GGAAGGGGCATCCTGCCCCTGCCGCGAACGGCGCACGTCCCTGTGCGCCGCCCTTCGGGTTTTTCCCCGCCGTGGCTGCCGCGCCGAGGGGACCCCGGTAAATCAACAGCAACAGCAACAGCAACAGCAACATCGGCTACTTGCCTACGTACGCCGCGACACTTGATCACCCACTGCAAACTGAGCACTTATTCCCGCACATCGCGCTGCGCCCACAGGCGATACCAGCAAAAGCCTCAGACACAAAAAACCCGGCCGAAGCCGGGCTTTTCGTCGGTGCGTCGCGCGCCGGACTAGCGACCGCCGCGCCACTCCGGGACCGGCATCGCATCCACCGGCACCGTCGGATTGGTCTCTTCCTCGCGCAGATAGGCCGGCAGATCGTCGTCCTGACGCTTGTGCCCGCGCATGTCGCTCTCGATCTGATAGTTGCGGCGCTGCAGCCACGCATCGCGGGTCAGCTGATACTCGTCCGGCGCCTGGTCGCGCAGACTGTCCAGCGACAGCAACTGCGCGCGCGTGTCGACCAACTGCAGGCCCTGCAGACCGATGCGCACCCGGTCTTCCTCGATCTGCTGCAGTGGCGACAGCGGCGCGTCGCCGACCAGGCCGAACGCATCGCGCACCGTGCGCGGGCCGAACAACGGCAGTTCCAGGTAGCGCGAGCGGCGCCAGCCCCACACACCCAGGGTCTGGCCGAAGTCCTCGCTGCGCCGCGGCAGGTTGGCGTCGGTGGCCGGGTCGAAGATGCCGCCGATGCCCAGCGTGCTGTTGATCAGGAACCGGCTCAGGGTCTGCCCCGCCTGCAGCGGACGGCCCTGCAGCAGCTGGTTGACCATGGTCAGCGGCGAACTGAGGTTGTCGAAGAAGTTGGTCACGCCCAACCGCACCGGCCGCGGCACCACGTTGACGTAGGCGCGTGCCAGCGGCCGCGCCACGCCACGGTCGACCACGTTGTTGAAGGCATGCACCTTGCGGTTGAACTTCTCCCACGGATCGTAACTCTGCGGTGCAGGCACGCCCTCCGGCAGGGTCGGATCGGCGACCGGGTTGTACGGGTCGCCGCCGTACAGCGCGGCGTAGTCGTCCTCGGCCGAGGTCGGCGTGCCGTTGGCCGACGCGGCGCCCGGGGCAGCACTCGCCGGCGGCATCGCCGCAGGCGCGCTTGCCGATGCCGGCGCGGCGCCGGTGTCCAT
>NZ_AQOI01000526.1:0-1974 GCF_000364665.1 Xanthomonas sp. SHU 199 | reverse complement strand
GGCTGCAGCGGCAGGCCGGTGCGCTGCGCGTAGGCGTCGGCGGCCAGGCCCAGCTGGTCCAGTTGCTCCTGCAGCGCGTGCAGCGGCAACCAGGTCTCATCAGCCGCCATCGCGCCGCGTGCGGGCAGCGCGTCGAGCCGATCCAGGGCCGCGTCGATGCCGGGTTCGTGCATCAGTCGCGGCACCAGCGCGTGCAGTCCGTGTGCGTTCGCGGTCGCCAGGTAGCGCCCGTCGTGCTTGCGCCGCAGCAGCCAGGTTGCCTGCGCGAGCTGGCGCGCGTCGGCGTTGCTGCGCGCGCGCAGTCGCGCGGCCGGCAGCAGTTCGATGGTTTCGGTGTTGAGCAGCAGGCTGGGGACGATACGCATCGGCACAGGGTAGGGCCAAGCAGCGCGGGCGGCCAGTCGTCGGGCGATCCCGCCGCGCCGCGCACGACGCGGCAGACGCGGCTCAGAAGAACTCGTCGAGCAACTGGTGGAACTGCAGCCGCGTGAGGTCCGGCGTGGCGATGCCGTACGCGGCGAAGAAGCGATCGGCGAGCGCCGGGTCGAATTCGTCCAGGCAACTGGCCAGGATTGCCAGGTCCTGGTATGGGTCGGCGACGCCGGCGCGGCCGAGGTCGATCACGCCGACCACGTGATCTGGCGCGTCGAGAAGGATGTTGTCCAGCGAGTAGTCGCCGTGGCTCAGCACGCGTTTGCTGTCCAGCGGCAGCAACGCGGTCATCGCTTGCCACACCGCCTCCGCCGACCAGCCGGCACGCGCGGCGTGGAAGTCCTCGGTGTCGACCAGGCCCGCCTGCAGCCGGCGTTGCGCAGCGGCCAGGCGCAGCGGGTGAGTGGCGTCGAACGGACAGGTATCGATCGGCGTGGCGTGGAAGCGGCGCAGGAACTCGGCCAGCGCCTGCACGATGCGCTGCGCCTGCGCGGGCGCGTCCTGCAGCCATTGGTAGGCGGTCCTGCCCGGCAGCGCTTCGCTCAGCAGCCACGCGCCGGCGGCATCGGCCTCGAAATGCAGCACGCGCGGCACGCAGCACGTTCCGCGCAGCCAGTGCAGCCGCGCGAACTCGTCCACCACGTCGTCGTGCGAGGCGCCGGTGCCGCGCTTGAGGTACAGGTCCGGCGTGCCGGTGCCGCCGAGCCGATAGACCATGGCGCCTGCTTCGCCGACCAGATTGCGGTGCCAGTGCAGGCCGTGCAGCCGCGCCGACAGCGTCGGCGGCAGCGCCGGTGCGGTGGCGGGAGTCTCGCGGGGCGCGGTGTGGTCCATCGGACCGATCCTTGAGGCGTCATGTGGAGGCGGCGTCGTCGCGACGCGCGCGGCTGGCGACGAAGACGCGCGTGGCTGGTGTTCCAGCATATATCGCCTCGCAGACGCCAGGACGCTCGACGCGGTGTGCTCCATGGATCGGGCGCGTCGCGCGGCGAGACCTTGCCGCACCGCGCAGCATGTCGTGCCCTGCGCGGCCGGTCGCAGCAGCGACCGACTCGACGAGGCCCGTCGGACTCAGGCCATGCGGCGCGCCGTGCCGCGCGTGTCTTCGCCGCCGTGTGCTTGCGCCGCGAGTGTCTGCCATTCCTGCAGCACCTGCCTGGGGTGTTCGACGCTGAGCAGCAGCCAGCCGCCGGCGTGCAGCGGAACGGCCAGGACGCGGTCGCTGGTGATCAGGCAGAACGCCTTGTGCCCGTCGCGGGTCCGGTAGTGGCCCGCATGAAAGCCCGGGTAGCCGAAGCCGAGCAGCTTCAAGGCCGGCTTGAAGCCGGTGTGCTCGGACAGTGCGACCACGCGCGCCGCCTCCACGCGCAGCGCGGCCAGCGGTACGCGCCTGGTCAGGAACGTCGCACGCACGTCCACCAGGCCCTCGTGCAGCAGCACGCGCTGCCGCGCGAAGGTGGCGGTGCCGGACACGCCGATCAACGCCAGCAGCCCGAAATGCCACCAGAGCGCGCCAGGCCGTGCGGCGTGCAACGCGAAGCC
>NZ_AQOI01000525.1:0-1875 GCF_000364665.1 Xanthomonas sp. SHU 199 | reverse complement strand
GGCGACAAGCAGCAGCGGCAGCCACAGCCACAGCCACAAGGCCAGGCCCAGCCGATGCGCTGGCGCCACCGGATACTGCCGCGCCGGGGAGGGCCGTGCAGAGCGCAGCCGGCTCATGGTGCCGATCCATGGCTGGCGGGCAGGGCGCGCACCCAGGCGGCGACATCGGCGATCAGGGTCGGGTCGACGTGGCCGGGCGTGGCGTACTCGGCCGGTCCGGGGGCGCCGCTGCCGGCGATGCCCAGGTGGTTCAGCGCGGCGTAGCGGTGCAGGGTGGCATGCGGATCGTCGGCCAGCGCCTGTTGCCACCGTTGCCAGTCCGGCGCGGTGACCTGGAAATCGCGCTCGCCCTGCAGCCACAGCACCGGCATCGGCCCGAGCGCGCGGACGTCGGCGACCGGATCGACCTGGTCGAACGCACGCCAATAGGCGGCAGGTACGTCCAATGGCGAATCGCTGCGCGCGACCTCGCCACTGCCGCGGACCTTGGCCACGCGGCGCTCAAGCTCGGCCAGCGCCGCCTGCCGCTGCGGCGATGGTGGATGTTCCTGGCTCAGCAGGTAGCGGTTCTGCTCGATCAACAGATCCAGCAGCGGTCGCGCCGGCGCCGCCCACAGCACGATGCCGGCGGTCTTGCCGGAGCGGCGTGCGACGCGGGCGGCGAGCATGCCGCCCTGACTGTGGCCCATGACCACGATGCGCGCAGGGTCGATGCCGGGCGTGCGCGCCAGCGCCGCCACCGCGGCGACGGCGTCGTCGGTGGTCTCCTCGTCCATGGTGAACCGCTGGTTGATGCGCCCGGCAAAGCTCTCCGGCAAGGCGAAGGTGCGCTTGTCGTAGCGCAGCACCGCGATGCCCTGCGCGGCAAGCCCGCGGGCGACGTCGAGGAACGGACGGTTCGGGCCGATGGTCTCGTCGCGGTCCTGCGGGCCCGAGCCGTGCACCAGGACCACCGCCGGGAACGGACCCTTGCCTGCCGGCAGGGCCAGCGTGCCCGGCAGCGGACCGACCGCAAACGCCTGTTCGCTGAAGCCGGCGTCGGCGGCGGGCGGCGCCGGCGCCGGCGGTGGTGCGGGAGTGAACAGCAGGCCGGCGATCTTGCCGTCCGCGTCGATCGACACATGTGCCAGCAGTGCGCCACGCTCGAACTGCAGGCGCTGTTCGATCACGCGCAGCCCGTGCTGCTCGCGTTCGCTGGCCGGGCCGCGCTGCTGCAGCGCGCCCAGTTGCGTGGACAGCGTGCGCCAGGCCTGGGCCAGCTTGTCGGGTGGCACCGCCTTGGCCATCGCCGGGGTGAACTCGGCCTCGACCGCGGCCAGGTCGCCGGCCTGCAGGCGATCCAGCAGCGCGCTGGCGGTCTGTTGTGGCGCCGCCGCCAGCGCCGTGAGCGGCGCCAGCAGCGCCGTCAGCACAGCCGCGAGGACCCGATGCCGGCGCATGTCAGAGCTCCCGCTTGAACAGCAGCAGCGGCTTGGTGCCCGGTAGTGCGACGACATTGACCAGTTCCCAGCCGAGCTTGCCGTGCCTGTTCAGGTCGGCCTGCAGTTCGTCCAGTTTCAGTCCCAGCATCAGATTGGTCTTGGCCTCGACGGTGAGGTATTCCCAGCGCTTGCTCATGCTTCCGGTTCCTTGTCGTCACGCGGCTTGGGCAGCCGGCCCGCCTTGCGCAGCGCGTCGCGCAACACGTATTCGATCTGCGCGTTGAGGCTGCGCAGTTCGTCGTCGGCCCAGCGCTGCGCCGCCGCCAGCACGTCGGCGTTGATGCGCAGCGGATAGGCCTTCTTCTCGCTCATGACCGCTCCTGCGGCGCTGCGTCGCTGCGCCGCAGGTGCAGCAGCATCGACACGATCAGCGCGTTCACCACCAGCAGCAGTG
>NZ_AQOI01000524.1:0-7778 GCF_000364665.1 Xanthomonas sp. SHU 199 | reverse complement strand
TGCCCGCCGCTCCAGTACAGCGCCGCCGCGCCGAGCAGGATCGCCAGGCCGATCAGCGCCCAGCGCAGGCCCAGCCCGCGCGCGCGGTCGTCGCCCTTGCCGCCGACCCAGGCGGCGATGACCAGGGCCGGCAGGCCGGAGAGGGCGAGCGCCAGCGGCGCGATGGCGGCGTGCATGGACATCGGCACCTCAGTACAGCGAGCCGGCGTTGACGATCGGTTGGGTGCCGCGGTCCGAGCACAGCACGGTCAGCAGGTTGCTGACCATGTGCGCCTTGCGCTCCTCGTCCAGTTCGACCACGCCGTTCTTCTGCAGTTCGGCCAGGGCCATCTCGACCATGCCCACCGCGCCGGCGACGATGCGGGTGCGCGCGGCGATCACGGCGTTGGCCTGCTGCCGCTGCAGCATCGCCTGGGCGATTTCCGGAGCGTAGGCGAGGTGGCTGATGCGCGCCTCGATCACGTCCACGCCGGCCTGGGTCAGGCGTTCGTCGAGGTGGCGCTTGAGCTGCTCGCTGATCTCGTTGGGATGGCTGCGCAGCGAGATCTGCCCATCCTCGTGCTGGTCGTAGGGATAGCTGGTGGCCATCGCGCGCAGTGCCGCCTCGGACTGGATGTGCACGAAGCTCTCGTAGTCGTCGACGTTGTAGACCGCCTCGGAGGCATCCATCACCTGCCACACGATCACCGCGGCGATCTCGATCGGGCTGCCGTCCAGCTCGTTGACCTTGAGCCGCCCGCTCTCGAAGTTGCGCACGCGCTGGCTGACCTTGCGCTTGCTGAAGAAGGGGTTGTTCCAGCGCAGGCCCGGGTCCTTGACCGTGCCCACGTAGCGGCCGAACAGGCTCAGCACCGCGGCCTGGTTCGGTTCCAGCGCGTACAGGCCGACCACCAGGAACAGCGCGACGGTCAGCACCGGGATCGCGACCAGCAGGGTCCACGGCATCGCCGACGGCTGCAGCACGCCGGTGGCGATGATCGCGCCGGCGCCGGCCACGAACACCAGGACCAGGCCCACGATCATCGGGATGCCGGGCAGGGAGGAACGGGGCTGCTCTTTCATGGTGGACGTCCTTGGGTGGTTGGACGAAAAGATATCAAATTGATATCAGGTTGCAAGGGGCGGGGAGCGGGGAATCGGGAATGGGGAATCGTGGAAGCGGGTTCATGGGGGCGGGCGGGTCTAGGGGAGCCGGCTACCCGCCTGCGTGCGGCATCCGCTTTTGAGGATCGGTAGGGCGCTGAAGTCGCGAGGTATGAAGGGGCAGGTGCTGCGGCGGCAGCCCGGGTGTCGACTTGGCGGGCGTCGGCGGTGTGCATCCATCGGCCGCGTGCTGTCACGCCGGGGACAGCAGACCCAGCGCTTTTACGATTCCCCAATCCCGATTCCCGATTCCCGGCCGCCGAGGCGGCCACTCACCCGCCGAGAATCAGCACCGGCGAGCGGAAACCGCTGAGGTGGTGGGTGCCGGTGGCGATGTCGCTGCGGTAGCGGCCGGGGATCTCGATCTGGCAGCGTTTGCCGATGCGCACGCCGGGGCCGATGTCGACCTGCCGGCCGAGCGTGGCCTGGGCGCCGATCTGCGCGTCGGCAGCGAGCGTCACGCCGGCCTCGATCCATGCCGAGGCGCCGACCTTGACCGCCGATTCCAGCACCGCCGACGCGCCGATCCAGGCGTTGAAGCCGATGTCGCAGTGCGCATCGACGATGGCGCCGGCGCCGATCGCGCAGTTCTCGCCGACGCGCGCGCTCGCGGCCACCTGCGCGCCGCGGCAGATCAGCGGCGGCATCCTGAAGCCGCGCGCCTTCAGTTCGCCCATCAGCTCCTGGCGGCGGAAGTTGAGGAACTGCGCGCCCCAGGCGACGAAGGCGGTGGCGCCGGTGTCGGCCAGTGCGTGTAGGGCATCCAGGTCGAAGCGGTAGTCCTTGCCCTGGGCCACGTCCACCGGGTGCAGCACGCACTCCGGCGCCGCCTCGGCCCAGGCCGCCAGCGCCCAGCGCAGCAGCGCACCGCTGCCGACCACGTACTTGTCAGAGGACATGGCGGCCCTCCATGACGTCCATGTACCAGCGTTCGATCTGCATGTTGGCGTGCTCGTAGTCGCCCAGCACCGCGCGCGGGGCGCCGGCGCGCAGTCCCGACTGCACCTGCTCCATGATCTCGATGTCCTCGCGCAGTACCTTCTCGGCGCCGTGCAGGTGCCCGAGCAGCACCGCGTCGGAACCCGGATAGCGATGCTTCTTGCGCGCGGTGACGTAGTAGACCAGCAGGTCGGTGCGCTGCGCCGATACCGGCTGGTGGTGCTCGATGATGAAGGAATAGCCACCCGAGCCCGAGGCGATGTGCAGGTTCGGGTACAGCAGCCAGTTCAGATACCAGTCGTCGTTGCCGAAGCGTTCGACGTGCGCGTGCCAGGGGTAGTGCGCCATCGCCACCAACGGCTCGTTGAGCCCGCCGCTGCTGAATTCGCGCAGGCGCGCCAGATGCGCCTCGCGCGAGACGCTGCCCTCGGCGTGGTAGCGGCGCGCCTCGGCGACGCCGGCATCGTCCATCTGCACCTGGAACTTCACCTGCTGCGCCAGCGTGCGCGCATGCACGAAGCGCGGGTGCAGCGCGTCGCGCAGGTTCTCGTAGGCCAGCTTCCAGTTGAAGTCGGCCTCGAAGGTCGCCACCAGCACTTCGTCGTCGAACTGTTCGGAAGCGGCGCGCAGCATCTCCAGCGCCTCCAGCGAGAACTGCGCCTCCAGCGGCATCGGCGCGGGCGACAGGTTCACGAACACCAGCTTGCCGATGCAGGCCACCGCGAAGCGGCGCAGCCGCAGGCAGGCGCGCGCCTCCGGGGCGAGGCGGTAGGCATCGTCCTGGAACGGGATGTTGTCCACGCCGCCGTCGGCGCCGTAGCGCCAGCCGTGGTAGCTGCAGACCAGCGGGCGCACGCCCTGCGGTTGCTGTTGCAGCGGGTTCTGCCGGTGCAGGCACAGGTTGTCGAAGGCGCGCAGTTCGCCGTCGATGTGCTGCACCACCACGTCCACGCCGCAGATCGAGCGGCGCACGAAGGCGTTGGGCTTGTCCAGCAGCATGCGCGGCGCCACGAACTGCCACAGCGGCTTCATCAGGAGCTCGCGCTCGCGCGCAAACCAGGCCTCGTCGATGTAGGCCTCGGCCGGCATCAGCGAGTGCATGGGCGCGCCTCGGCGGTGCGGCAGGGCGTGCCGTGGCGGTGTTCGGCGCTGTGTGCGTGCATGGCGACATCCCCAGTGACGTTGCGGAAGATAGCACCTCGCTGCGCGCCGACGATGGCGTGGCTGGTCCTGTGCCGGGGTGGGGCACTGGCCCGGTAGAATACGGCTCCCCTCTTCGCGCAGGCGCCGCCGCCATGGTCACTCTGGGAACCCCGCTGTCCGCTTCCGCCACCCGCGTGCTGCTGCTCGGCTCCGGCGAACTGGGCAAGGAAGTGGCGATCGAGCTGCAGCGCTTCGGCGTGGAGGTGATCGCGGTGGACCGCTACGCCGGTGCCCCGGCGATGCAGGTCGCGCACCGCAGCCACGTGGTCGACATGCTCGATGCGATGGCGCTGCGCGAGCTGATCGCGCGCGAGCAGCCGCACCTGATCGTGCCGGAGATCGAGGCGATCCACACCGAGACGCTAGTGGCGCTGGAGCGCGACCTCGGCCAGCGGGTGATTCCGACCGCGCGTGCGGCGCGGCTGACCATGGACCGCGAAGGCATCCGCCGCCTGGCCGCCGAGACCCTGGGCCTGCCGACCTCGCCGTACCGCTTCGTGGACACGCCCGAGCAGTACCGCGAAGCGATCGCCGCGGTGGGCCTGCCGTGCGTGGTCAAGCCGGTGATGTCGTCCTCCGGCAAGGGCCAGAGCACGCTGCGCAGCGCCGCCGATATCGACGCGGCGTGGGAGTACGCGCAGACCGGCGGCCGCGCCGGCGCCGGCCGCTGCATCGTCGAGGGTTTCATCGACTTCGAGTACGAGATCACCCTGCTGACCGTGCGCCACGCCGGCGGCACCGCGTTCTGCGATCCGATCGGGCACTGGCAGAAGGACGGCGACTACCGCGAGAGCTGGCAGCCGCAGCCGATGTCGGCGCTGGCCCTGCAGCGCGCGCAGGACATCGCCCGTGCGGTCACCGACGATCTCGGTGGCTGGGGCCTGTTCGGCGTGGAGCTGTTCGTCAAGGGCGACGAGGTCTGGTTCAGCGAAGTGTCGCCGCGGCCGCACGACACCGGCCTGGTCACCCTGGTGTCGCAGGAACTGAGCGAGTTCGCCCTGCATGCGCGTGCGATCCTCGGCCTGCCGATTCCGGCGATCCGTCAGAACGGCCCGTCGGCCTCGTGCGCGCTGCTGGCCCACGGCGAAGGCGTGCCACGCTTCGGCAACGTCGATGCCGCCCTGCAGGCGCCGGACACTGCCCTGCGTCTGTTCGGCAAGCCCAGCGTGCACGGCCACCGCCGCGTCGGCGTGACCCTGGCCCGCGGCGCCGACATCGAACAGGCACGCCAGACCGCCCGCGACGCCGCCGCGGCCCTCACCATCGACCTGGACGCATAAAACGGCGAGCGCCCGGAAAGCGGGGCCAAAGGCACCCGCTTTCCATTCCCCACTCCCGATTCCCCATTCCCGGCCCTCAAGCCGGCGGCGCAAACCGTGCCGCCGCCAGGCGAATGCTCCACACCAGTTCGACCATCGCCAGGTTGTTGAGCAGGGCCTCGCCGCCCAGCACCAGCCAGTAGCCGGCGCCGTCGACCCAGAACGGCACGAACGACCAGTCCGGCAGCAGCAGTTGCGGCTCGCTGTAGAACGCCACGTAGCGGTGCGCGCCGTGCCAGCCGCGCGCGCTCTGGCGCTGGGCGAAGCCGGAGAAGTCGGCCGCGGCCACGCTCAGCGTGTCGGCCTGTTCCTGGTCCAGGCCGGCATGGCCCAGGCAGAAGCCACTGTCGGAGGCCAGCACCGCGCGGCGTTCGGCCGACAGCGGGGCGATCACGTGCTGAGCGAAATCGTCCAGGCGGATTTCCGGGCCCGGCACTGCGCGCCGCAGCAACTGCACCCATTGCTGTTCGCGCGCCTCCTGCAGCAGCCGCTGTGCGTCGCCGCCCACGCGCTGGCGCCATTCCTGCAGCGACAACGCACCGTGCGCACCGAGCAGCAATTGCAGCGCGCGCTGCATGCGGTCGGGCGTGGCGCTGGCAAAGCCGTGCAGTACGCCGTGCGGGGTCGGCATCAGCCAGGTCGGTTCGGAGTTGGTCGGGTCGGGGGCGGTCATCGCGGCGCACTCGCGCTGGAAAAGGACAGGGCGTCGACGTTGCGGCCACCCAGCGGCTCGCGCTGCTGCAGCCAGCGCGCGGTGCTGTCCCAGCGATCGCCCAGGGCCAGCGCATGGCGGCGCAGTTCGCGCGTGGCGAGCATGAAGGCGAGCTTGTCCTGGCAACTGATGCAGTAGTCCAGGAACTCGCGCTCGCAGCGCGCCGCGGCGATCGGTGCGCCGTCGCACAGCGCGTCCACCACCTCGCGCACCATCCGCCGCGAATGGTCCGGGCTAGCCCGACGCACCCGCGCCGGCACGTCGGCGGACGGCCGCGCCAGCACGCTCCAGCGCGTGGCCAGGGCGTTGATCGGCAGCAGCGCGTGGCCCTGGCTGTGGCGCTGGAAGGCCTCGGCCACGTGCGGCGCCAGATGCGCCGCGGCCATCTGCAGCGCCAACTGGCGCAGGGCGACATCGTGCCGCGGCAAGGCCACGAACAGGTCGGCAAGCACGCCCTGGGTCGGTTCGTTGTCGTGCAACTGCAGCGCCGCGTGCAGCCGCGCCAGGTGCGCGGCGGCGTCGCGCGGGTCGCGCAGCAGGGCACGGGCATGGGTGCGCATCACCAGGCGTGCGGGATCGCGAGCGGGAAGCGTGGGCATGGGCGCCTCAGTCCAGCAAGGTGTCGATCAGGTCGATCATGAATTCGGCGTCCTCCGTGGCCATCGCCTCGAAGCCGCGTTCCAGGCCCAGCGCGTCGAGCACCCCCTGGTCGTCGCGATGCGCGGCATCGCCCAGCGCCAGCAGGGCGTCGCGCAGCGCTGGCAGTTGCGGGCCCAGGCGCGGATGCGCCAGCAGCACGTGGCCGATGTCGCACAGCGCGCTTTCCACCAGCGGTCGCAATCGCGCGCGGGTCAGGCGCGACAGGCCGTGGTAGGCGGTGGCCAGGAACAGGCCGGCATCGGCTTCGCCTTCCAGCAGCAGCCGCGCCACCGCGGCGTAGCTGCTGGCCGGGCGCCAGGCGATGCGTTCCGGCTCCAAGTCGGCCGGTTCCAGCAGGCGCAGGCCGATCAGGCGTACGTCGTGATTGGCGGTCAGCGCGATGCGGCAGCCGTAGGGCAGGTCTTCCACGCAGCGTGCCGGCGCCTCGGCTGCGGTCGCGATCACCACCTCGTCGGCGTGCCCGCGCGGCCTGACCAGCGGCAGGTAGCCGCGGTCGCGGATCAACGCGCTGGCGTCGAACGGACTGGCGTACACCAGGTCGACGACGCTGTCGTCCAGCAATTGCCGCTGTTCGGCGGCATCGGCCGGCATCAGCAGGCGCAGGCCGAGGCCGGCGCGGCGTTGCAGCACCGTGCTGAGCAGGTACCAGCCGCCGAAGTATTCGGGCGCGAAGTCCGGCGCGACTAGGAACGTGCAGCTCATGCCAGCGGCTCCGCGCGTTCGTCCTGCAACCACTGCGCGTACAGCGGCTGCAGCGCGTCGATGCGCCGCCGCGACGGCTTGCGCCGCACCGAGGTAAAGCCGACCACGCGGCCGTCGCGGACGTTCGGCAACGCGGTGGCGTAGACCCAGTAGCAGGCGCCGTCGCGGCGCAGGTTCTTGACGTAGCCGTGCCACTTCTCGCCGGCCAGCACGGTGTCCCAGAGTTCGCGGAATGCGCGCCGCGGCATCTCCGGGTGGCGCAGGATGCAGTGCGGTGCGCCGATCAGCAGTTCGCGCGGCCAGCCGCTGAGTTCGACGAAGGCGTCGTTGGCGTGGGTGATGATGCCCTCCAGGTCGGTGCGCGAGACGATCAGGCGCCCGTCCGGATAGGCCACCTCGCGTTCGCTCCAGTACACCGTGCGGCGGCTGCCGTCGTGGTAGCGCAGCTCGGCGCTGCGGTGCGGTTCGTGCGGCGGATCCATCGGCGGCAGCGGCATGGCGGCGCCCTACAGGATCTGTTGCAGCGCCTGCGCGGCGCGCTTGATGTCCAGGAACACCAGGCCGAGCTTGGCGCTGGGCTTGGCCAGCACGGTGAGCACCGCCTCGCGGCCGGCCGCACTCATGATCACGTAGCCGAGTTCGCCCTGGATCAGCACCCGCTCCAGCGCGCCGCGCGCCAGTTCGCGCGCGCTGCGCTCGCCCAGCGCGAGCAGCGCCGCGGACATCGCGCCGACGCGGTCCTCGTCCATGCCCTGCGGCATCGCCGAGGCGATCATCAGCCCGTCCAGGGAGATCAGCGCCGAGGCCTCGATATCGGCGGTGGCGCCATTGAGGCCTTCCAGCGCCTGTTGCAACTGTTGCGTTCGCATGCTCGCCATCCGCTTGCGCATCCCGACCGGGTGCGGGAGGCATTGGACCGCGTCGGCGCAGTCTTGCCCTTGATCTGGATCAAGGCCGATGGCGGTACTCGGCGCAGAGGGCCCGTGCAGGCGAGTCGATCCGACGGGCGGCACCGCTGCCGCGGCGGGACGAGGCGCTCCTTCCGCCCGTGGCGCCTTGCGGCCGGCGCTCGAGGCGGCCGCGCTGGTGGCCGGCCGGGA
>NZ_AQOI01000523.1:0-680 GCF_000364665.1 Xanthomonas sp. SHU 199 | reverse complement strand
CCGCGCGGGTCGCCGCGCATCTGCATGCGCGCGGCCGCGGCGGCGCGCTGGACGATCTGCCGCTGACCGAGCTGCCCTCGGCGACCCCGGGCGCACCGCTGGCCATCGTGCTGTCCGGCGACGGCGGCTGGCGCGACATCGACAAGGGCATGGCCGAAGCGCTGCAGCGCCGCGGCATCGCCGTGGTCGGCTGGGACAGCCTGCGCTACTTCTGGCGGGCCAAGCCGCCGGCGCGGGCCAGCGCCGACCTGAGCCGGGTCATCGCCTACTACCAGCAGCGCTGGCGTCCGCAGAAGATCCTGCTGGTCGGCTATTCCTTCGGCGCCACCACCCTGCCATTCATGGTCAACCGGCTGCCGCCGGCGCAGCGCGAGCAGGTCGGCCTGATCGCGTTGCTGGGCCTGGAGCACAAGGCCGATTTCCAGATCCGCGTGCGCGGCTGGCTCAACCTCGGCGACGACGACGACGCACTGCCGGTGCAGCCGGAACTGGCGCGCATTCCCGCGGCGCAGTTGCTGTGCGTGTACGGCGACAAGGAAAAAGATACGCTCTGCCCGCAATTGCGCGCGCGCGGAGCGGAGGTGGTGGTGTTGCACGGCGGTCACCATTTCGATCAACACCCGGCCGGGCTGGCGACGATCGTCGACGGCCGCTGGCAGCAATTGTCCGCCGACGCGCGA
>NZ_AQOI01000522.1:0-2091 GCF_000364665.1 Xanthomonas sp. SHU 199 | reverse complement strand
CCGGCCATCGCCGCCGGTGCATGCAGGGCGGCCAGCGCCAGGGCCAGCGCCGCGCCGGCGCACGGATGCACTGACCGCCGGGCCGCGGTGCCCGTCCTGCAACGCTGGGCGACGGCGGGTGGCCGGGACGAGGCACCGCGGACGGCAGGCAAAAAACGCACGGTGACTCGATGCTCGCAGGTCAGGAATCGGGCACGGGCGCGGCACGCTGGCCGGCCCGTCGGGCGCCGAATATGACCGGATCGGGCAGCGAGTTCAATGCAGGCTGTGCAGGTAGGCGATCAGGTCCTGCAACTGCTTGGCATCGTCCAGGCCGTCGTACTTCATCTTGCCGCCGGGCAGGGCCTTGGAGGCCGGTTGCGAGAGGTAGCTGCGCAGCTTGTCGTCGCTCCAGGTCCACTGGCTCTGCTTCATCGCGTCGGAGTAGGCGTAGTCCGGCACGCTGCCGGCGCGGCGCCCGGCCACGCCGAACAGGGTCGGGCCCTTTTTGTTCTTGGCCGGCGCGGCGCTGTGGCATTCGGCGCATTCGCTGGCGAACACGCCGGCGCCGGGCATGCCGCCGGCGGCCCGTGCGGACGGCGCCACCACGGCGGCCAGCGGCAGCAGGCCGGCCAGCAGGGTGCACAGGGGGAGGGCATGGGTGCGTTTCATGGGGGAAGCTCCGTGCGGGGGGATCAGAAAGCGAGGCTCAGGCTCAGCGCGAACTGGTTGAGGTCGCGCGGGCGGGTGACCGGGGTGGCTCCGAACACGTTGCCGGTGCTGCCGTTGAACTTGCTGAAACGGAACCAGGTCGCGGACAGGCGCAGGTTGGAGATCGACGAGTAACTGTCGTCCTTGCCGAACGGTGCCCACGAGGCGCTGATCAGGTTGCTGGTGGTGTCCGGCGCGCCGTACGGGCGGTAGCGGAATGGATCGTCCGAGCCGGTGTTGATGAAGTGCGCCAGCAGCAGGCTGTAGCTCTGCTTGTAGGTGTAGTTGAGGCTGATCGACTGGTCGCGCACGCTGGCCCGGCGCGGGCCGGCCAGGGCCGGGTTGGTCGGGTCGATCAGTGCGCTGCCGTAGCGGCGGCGCTCGTAGATGTTGAGGTAGCCGAGCTTGAGGATGTGCTCGCGGGTGCCCAGGAACTGGTAGTTCAGGTCGTAGCCGAGGTCGGTGAAGTCGTCGCGCGGGCCGGTGCTGCGCGGCAGTTGCCGGCGCGTGGTCAGCGCGACCACGCCGGCCGAGAAGAACTGCCGCTTGAGGTCCTTCATGTAGCTCAGGCGCAGGTAGCCGGTGTCGCTGAGCTTGCCGGGATCGCCGCCGATGGCGTAGCCGAGATTGTCCTGGGTCGACACCGGCAAGGCGGTGTAGGTGCCGACCTCGCCGTACCAGTTGCGGTCGTACAGGCCGTAGACGCTGGTGCCGATCACCCGGTTGGACAGCGACGACTGGTTGAGCAGGGTGGTCGAACTGGAATAGGCCGAGGCCGGACCCAGGCCGGAGGCGTTGGGCAGCATGCCGATCGGATCCTGGCTGCCGGGATTGTTGTTGACGCTGACGCCGAGCAGGGTGTCCTTGCCGCCGAGCTGGAAACTCTTGACCACCGCGCGCAGGTCCACGTTGTCCAGGCGCGTGGTGTAGTCGTTCTTGCCGTTGTTGGTCCTGGCGACCTTGACGTAGCCGCCGACGTTGTCGGTGATGCGTCCGGCCAGGTACAGGTCGGCTTCGCTGAAGCGGGTGCGGCTCTCGCCGCGCGCCGGCACGCTGCGGGTGGCGGTGAGCTGGGCGGAGACCGGGATCTTGGTGCCGTTGCCGTCGCTGTCGGTGTAGCCGCCGAGCTTGAAGCGCATGCCGTACGGAGTCAGCGCCGGGCCGTAGGCGCCGATGTGGCAGTCGGCGCAGGACGAGCCGGTCTGCCGCGCGAATGCCGGCACCGCGGCCGCGCGCGGGCTCAGCACCAGCAGCAGCGAACCGAGCGCCGACCACAGCAGCGCCTGCTCGGCGCCGCGCGTCCTGTCGCTGCGGGAGAAGGTGGAGGGGGACGACGGAGCCTGGTGCATGCGGAAAGTCCTTTGGCGGGCGGGTGGGGGCGGCGACGGACGCAAACGGGGG
>NZ_AQOI01000521.1:0-9974 GCF_000364665.1 Xanthomonas sp. SHU 199 | reverse complement strand
GGAGACGCGGCTCAGCGGCGGCGCAGGAACGGCAGCATCCGTTGCAGCACCGCGTCGCGGCGGACGAGGTGGTGCCACAGCGCCGCGCCGATGTGCAGCAGGATCAGGCCGAGCAGCAGCCAGGCCGCGTCCACGTGCCAGGCGCCCATGGTGTCGGCGAGATCGGGATCGGGCGCGACCAGCTCCGGCAGCGTCGCGCCGAACAGATGCACCGGTTTGCCCATCGATTGGCTCAGCGCCCAGCCCAGCACCGGCAGGGTCAGCAGCAGCGCGTACATCACCACGTGGGTGGCGCCGGCCAGCAGGCGCATCAGCGCCGAACCGGCCTCCGGGTCGTGGCGCTTGCCCAGGCGCATCCGCAGCACGACGCGCAGGCAGAACAGGCCGAGCACGAACAGACCGAAGTGGCGGTGGCCTTCCAGCAGCCACTGTCGCCACATGCGGCCTTCGACTTCTTCGCGCAGCAGGATCAGCCCCGCCGCCAGCACCAGGCACAGCACGGTGAGCCAGTGCAGCCACACCATCGGCCGCGGCAAGGCGGCCGATGCGGTAGCGGGGGACACAGGTGGTTTCGGAGCGGCCAGCGTGGGCGAGGTCATGGCGGTACGCGGTGTCCTTGGGGCAACGAAGTGGGGCGCAGCCCGATGCCGGCGGGGCATCGCGGTAGCGGTGGTCGTCGATGGGTGCCGGCGCTGCGGCGAAAGGTTGCGTCGCGCGGCGCGCGGCCTCGCGCAACCTTTCCGCAGACCCGCGGCACTCAGCCTGGACACTCCGATGTGGAGCCCGGTCGGGCACTCTGATGGCAATCGAACGAATCCAGTTGCGGACGCACGGCGATGCGCGCGGGCAGCTCGTGGCGCTGGAACAACAGCGCGACGTGCCTTTCGACATCCGCCGCGTGTACTACCTGTTCGCCACCCGCAACGGCGTGCACCGCGGCCAGCATGCGCACCGCCATCTCAACCAGTTGGCGGTGGCGCTGCACGGTTCGGTGTCGTTCCTGCTCGACGACGGCAGTGGACCGATGCAGGTGGTGCTGGACGATCCGCGGCAGGGCCTGCTGCTCGGCAGCATGGTCTGGCGCGATCTCTACGACTTCAGCGAGGACTGCGTGCTGATGGTGCTCGCCGACCAGGCCTACGATCCCACCGACTACATCTTCGACTACGACGAGTTCCTGCGCGAAGCCGCGGGCCTGCGCCGGCAGGAGGCCTGAAGCCATGGCACGTCCCCTGGTCATCGTCGGCGCCGGCGAGCTGGCGCAGATCGCCTGCGAATACTTCACCCACGACAGCGACTACGCCGTGCTGGCCTTCAGCGTAGAGCGCGACTACCTGTCCACGCCGACCCTGGCCGGCCTGCCGGTGGTGGCCTACGAGGAACTCGAGCAACGCTATCCGCCGTCGCAGGTGGAGGTGTTCGTGGCGATTCCCGCCAGCGGCCTCAACCGGTTGCGCACGCGCTTCTACCTGGACGCCAAGCGCCGCGGCTACCGCATGGCCAGCTACGTCAGTTCGCAGGCCTTCGTCTGGCGCAACGTGGAACTGGGCGAGCACTGCTTCGTGTTCGAGCACAACGTGCTGCAGCCGTTCACCCGCATCGGCGCCAACTGCATCCTGTGGAGCGGCAACCACGTCGGCCACCGCACGGTGATCCATGACCACGTGTTCGTGGCCTCGCATGCGGTGATTTCCGGCTACTGCGAGATCGGCGCGGGCAGCTTCGTCGGGGTCAACGCCACGCTGAGCGACCGGGTCAACGTGGCCGCCGACAACGTGATCGGCGCCGGCGCGCTGCTGACCCGCGACACCGAGCCGGGACGCGTCTACGTCGGTGCGCCGGCGCGGGCGGTGGCCGGCAGGTCCAGCTTCGACGTGGACCTGTGAGGCACATGTTCGCCTGGCATAAACGTGGTCTTGTCTTCGATACCGCACGCGATGGGGTCGGCGGCTGGATGCTGCATTCGGCGCTGACGCCGACGCCGCTGCGCCTGGATGCCGAGCGTCTGCGCATCTACGCCGGCTTTCGCGACGACGCCGGCGTCAGTCGCATCGGCTACGTCGACGTGCGCGCCGACGATCCGACCCGGGTGCTGGGCGTTAGCGCAGCCCCCGTACTGGACATCGGCCGCGACGGCTGTTTCGACGACAACGGCATGATCCTCGGCGACGTGGTGCACGGGCCGGACGGTCTCTACATGTTCTACGTCGGCTTCCAGCAGGTGGCGAAGGCCAAGTTCCTGGCCTTCACCGGCCTGGCGGTGTCCATCGACGGCGGCGACACGTTCCAGCGCCGCCAGGACACGCCGCTGCTGGACCGCGCGCCGGGCCGCAGCACCATCGCTGCGGTGCATTCGGCGCGCTATCGCGCTGGCCGCTGGCAGCTCTGGTACGCGGTGGGCGACGACTGGGAATGGCTCGGCGGCACGCCGTATCCGCGCTACCACATCCGCTGCGTGGAGACCGACGATCTGCAGGCGATCCCGCGGCAGGACACCGTCTGCCTGCAGCCGCAAGGCGACGAATACCGCATCGGCCGCCCGCGAGTGTACCGATGCGATGGCCGCTACCTGATGCTGTTCACCCACGGCAGCCGCGCTGGCGCCTATCTGCCGGGCATGGCCGTCAGCGACGACGGCCGCCACTGGCAGCGCTGCGACGCGTTGCTCGGCCTGCCGCTATCGGCCGAGGGCTGGGATGCGCGCACGCTGTGCTACCCGGCGCTGATCCGCCACGACGCGCGGCTGCTGCTGTTCTACAACGGCAACGACATGGGCCGCGACGGCTTCGGCGTGGCCGAGGCGGTGCTGCCCGCTGGCACCGTCTGGGAGGATGACGATGCTGTCGGTTAGGGCCCACACAGCGGCCGACGCACCGCTGTGGGATGCCGTGGTGGATGCCTCGCGCAACGGCAATCTGCTGCACCGGCGCGGCTACATGGAGTATCACGCGGCGCGCTTCGTCGATGCCTCCTTGCTGGTCGAGGATGCCGGCACGCCGGTGGCGGTGTTCCCGGCCAACCGCGACGGCGACGTGGTGACCAGCCATGCCGGACTCAGCTATGCCGGTCTGGTGTCGACCCACGCGCTGCGCGCGACGGCCACGCTGGAGGTGTTCGAGCGCATCGCGGCGCATTACCGCGACGCCGGCGTGCGCACCCTGCTGTACAAGGCGGTGCCGCATCTGTTCCACCGCAGTCCGGCAGAAGAGGACCTGTACGCGCTGCATCGGTTCGGTGCGCGTCTTGACCGTCGCGACCTGTCCTCGGCGGTGCCGCTGCGCGTGCCGCCGCGCTTCGCCGCCGCACGCAAGCGCTCGGTGGCCAAGGCGCGCCGCGCCGGGCTGCACGTGCAGCGTGTGGACGACCCGGCGCCGCTGCATGCGCTGCTGGACGAGGTCCTGCAACGCCACGACGCGCGTCCGACCCACAGCCTGGACGAACTGCGCCTGCTGTGCGCGCGCTTCCCGGCGCAGATCGTGCCGTATGAAGTCCGCGACGGCGGCGACCTGCTGGCCGGCACGCTGGTGTACGACTTCGGCCACGTCGTCCACACCCAATACCTGGCCTGCTCGGAGCAGGGCCGCCGCGCCGATGCGCTGAGCCTGCTGCTGGCCGAGTTGATCGAACAGGTCTACGCCCAGCGCGACTTCCTCAGCCTGGGCATTTCCACCGAGCAGCACGGCCAGGTGCTCAATGCCGGCCTGGTCGAGCAGAAGGAGCGCTTCGGCGCGCGCGCGGTGGTTCACGATTTCTACCGTTGGGAGTTGCAATGAGCCTGCCGCCGGCCAGCGTGCCGTTCCTGGATCTGCGGGCAAGCAATGCACGCTATGCCGATGAGCTCAAGGCCGCAGCGGCACGGGTGATCGATTCGGGCTGGTATGTGCTCGGCGAGGAGCTGGAGGCGTTCGAGCGCGAGTTCGCCGCCTACTGCGGCACGGCCCACGCCATCGGCGTCGGCAACGGCATGGACGCGCTGACCCTGATCCTGCGCGGCTACCGCGCGCTGGGCCGGCTGCACGAAAGCGACGAGGTGCTGGTGCCGGGCAACACCTTCATCGCCAGCTTCCTGGCGATCAGCGAGAACCGGCTGCGGCCAGTGCCGCTGGAGCCGGAGGCGGCCAGCTTCAATCTGGATCCGGCGCAGGTGGAGCGGGCGATCGGCCCGCGCACCAGGGCGATCCTGGCGGTCCACCTGTACGGACAGCTGGCCGACATGGCCGCACTGCGTGCCATCGCCGAGCGCCATGGGGTGCTGCTGCTCGAGGACGCCGCGCAGGCGCATGGCGCGCGCCGCGACGGCCGCCATGCGGGCAGCTTCGGCGATGCCGCCGGCTTCAGCTTCTTCCCCGGCAAGAACCTGGGCGCGTTGGGCGACGGCGGCGCCGTGACTACCGACGACGCCGAACTCGCGGCGCAACTCCGCGTACTGCGCAACTACGGCTCGGACATCAAGTACCGGCATCTGCTGCAGGGCGTGAACTCGCGCCTGGACGAGCTGCAGGCGGCGCTGTTGCGGGTCAAGCTGCGCCACCTGGACGCCGATATCGCCGCGCGCCGCGCGATCGCCCAGCGCTACCTCGACGGCATCGCGCATCCGCAGATCGCCTTGCCGCAGGTGGCCGACCCGGCGGCGCATGCGTGGCACCTGTTCGTGGTGCGCTGCGCGCAGCGCGATGCGCTGCAACGGCATCTGCAGGCCCAGGGCGTGCACTGCCTGGTGCATTATCCGACGCCGCCGCATCGGCAGCCGGCCTATCCGGAACTGGCCACCCTGCAGTTGCCGCTTTGCGAGCGCTTGGGCGCCGAGGTGTTGAGCTTGCCGATCGGCCCGACGCTGGACGCTGCGGCGGTGGCGCAGGTGATCGATGCCTGCCAGCGTTTCGGGGGTGTGGCGGCATGAACGTGCTGCGCAGCGGCGTGTACAGCGGCGTGGCCACCGCGGCCAAGCTGCTGTCCGCGTTGCTGGTGCTGAAGCTGGTGGCGGTGTACGCCGGCCCGGCCGGGGTGGCCCGGCTCGGCCAGTTCACCAGCCTGATGTCGCTGCTGGCGGTGGTGGCCGGCGGCGGCATCGGCGCCGGCGTGGTCAAGTACGTGGCCGAGTACCGCGACGATACGCCGGCACTGGCCCGGCTGCTCGGCAGCGCACTCGGCTACGCCTGCGTCGCTGCGGTCGCGATGGGCGTGGCCGCGCTGCTGTGCAGCCGCCTGATCGCCGAGCGCCTGCTCGGCGATGCGCAGTACCAGCCGCTGATCTGCGTGCTGGCGGTGGCGCAGCTCGGCATTGCGCTGGCCAACTACATCCTGGCGGTGGTCAACGGTTTCATGGACGTGCGCCGGCTGGCCTTCGTCCAGGTCGCCGGCGCGGTGCTGAGCGTGCTGCTGGTGGCCGCGCTGGCGCACGGCATGGGCCTGACCGGGGCGCTGCTGGGCCTGGTGCTGGGGCAGGTGGCCTGGCTGTGCGCCGGCGTGCCGGCGCTGCGACGCAGCCCGTATTTCCGCCGCGAGATGCTGCGCATCCGTTTCGACCCGGCGATGGTGCGGCGACTGGCCGGCTTCTCGGTCATGACCCTGGCCTCGGCGCTGCTGCCGCTGCTGGTCAACATCGGCGTGCGCGATCACCTGGCCGGCCAGTTCGGCTGGCAGCAGGTCGGTTACTGGCAGGCGGTGAGCCGCGTGTCCGATGCTTATCTGCTGTTCTTCACCACCGCCATCAACGTCTACTACCTGCCCAAGCTGGCGGCGCTGCATACGCGGCAGGCGCTGTGGCAGGAACTGCGCGGTGCCTACCGTTACGTGCTGCCGACGGTGCTCCTCGCCGCAGCGGCGGTGTACCTGTGCCGCGACTGGATCACCCGGCTGCTGTTCTCGGCCGATTTCGCCGCCGCGCTGTCGCTGTACGCGCCGCAGCTGCTCGGCGACGTGCTCAAGATCGCCTCCTTCGTGCTGTCCTACCTGATGCTGGCCAAGGCGATGACGCGGCTGTTCGTGCTCTCCGAATGCCTGTTCGCCGCCAGCTACCTCGGCCTGGTGGTGCTGTTCACCGCGCGCATGGGCCTGATCGGCGCGGTCTACGCGTTCGCCTGCAACTATGCGCTGTACCTGGCGTTCAACATGCTGGTGGCGCGCCGCTACCTGCGAGGACTGGGCTGATGGACGCAACGTATACCCCGACGACGCTGCCGCTGGTGTCGGTGCTGATTCCGGCCTACAACCACGCGCGCTTCGTGCAGCGCTGCCTGGACAGCGTGCTGGAAGACCCGTACCCGAACAAGGAACTGGTGATCGTCGACGACGGCTCCAGCGACGGCACCGCCGAGCGCATCGCCGAGTGGATCGCGCAGCACGGCGACAGATTGCACGTGCGCTTCTGGCCACGCGAGAACCTCGGCATCGCCGCCACGCTCAACCACCTGGTGGCGATGGCGCGCGGCGAGTTCCTGCGCCTGGGGGCCAGCGACGACTATCTGCTGCCCGGCGGGCTGGGCGTACAGGTGGCCTACCTGAGCGCGCATCCGCACAAGGCCGCGGTGATCGGCGACGCCATCGTGGTCGACACCCAGGGCCGCACCGTGCACCAGAGCAGCATGCGCGACCTGCACGGCGTGGACAAACGCCTGTACCTGAGCGAGGCCGGCATCCGCCGCGCGGTGATCCGGCACTGGGCGGTGAGCGGGGCGGTGGCGCTGGTCCGGCGCAGCGCGCTGCAGCCGGGCGCCGAATGGGACGAGGGCCTGCGCATCGAGGACTGGGACTTCTTCCTGCGCCTGGTCGCGCGCGACGCCCTGGGCTTCCTGGACGTGGCGGTCTGCGCCTACCGCGTGCACGACCACAACGCCAGCCGCACCCGGCATCTGCCCAGCCGCCTGGCCAACCTGGCCGAGTCGCGGCAGGTGGCGTTGCGCCGCGCGCGCTTGTTCGATCCGGCCTGCCGCACCCTGCTGCACGCGCAGGCGCACTACATCGCCGCCAAGATCGCGTTCCTGCGGCGCAGCCCGCTGGCGCTGGGCGGACACCTGCTGGCGCATGCGTGGCTGTCGCTGTTGGCGCGGCTGCGCCAGGGCGGCCAACCGACGCTGGCCCAGCGCGGATGAGCCGCCTGCTGCGCCTGCCGTCGGCGTATTTCGGCCTGCCGCTGCTGCTGAGCTGCGTGCTGACCCTGCTCACCTTCGACCTGCCGCCGGGCTATCTTGCCGGCATCGCACTGCTGGCTGCCGTGGCGCTGGCGATGCTGGGCCTGGATGCGCTGCTCGGCATCCGCCTGCCGCCGCTGGCGGCGTTCCGGTCGCGCGAGTACGCCGGCACGCGCGAGGCCTTCGTCGCGCTCGGCCTGGCCGCGGCGGTGGGGCTGTTCTGCCTGCTGGACCTGCTGCTGTTCCCGATCCCGTTGCTGCACAACCCCTCCGCCTACGCCGACCTGAGCCCGCTGCAAGCGCACGTGCGGCATGTGTCGAACATGTGCTGGATCCTGCCGCCGATCGGCCTGCTGTGCGTGCGCGAGCGCAGCGTGCGCAACGCGCTGCTGCTGGCCGGCTTCGCCTTCCCGGTGCTGGTGATCGACCGCAACCGCCTGTTCGCGGCAGTGTTCAGCGTCGGCCTGTTGCTCTTGCTGCGCCGCGACCCGGCGCGGCCGTTGCCGTGGAAACGGGTACTGGCGCTGCTGTGCGCCGGCGCCGCCGCATTCTCGCTGTTGGGCACGCTGCGTTCCGGCTCGCTGGATTCGGTGGCGCTGCCGTTCGGCGCGCTGTACCGGGCCGCGCCACAGGGCATCAAATGGCTGCTGCTGTACATCGGCGCCGGCCCGTACAACTTCGGCGCGCTGCTCAGCAAGGGCTACGCCAACGCCAGTTTCCTGATCAACCAACTGGTGCCGCTCAGCGGTTCCATCGCCACCGCCGGGACCGGCATCCCGCTGGATGCGCCGAACATCAATGTCGGCACCGAGTTCCTGCCGTTCCTGCTGGCCGGCGGTCCCGGTGCCGCGCTGGCGGCGATGCTGGCGCTGTACGCGGCGCTGCTGTGGAGCGTGCGCCTGCTCGGACGCGGCGTGGCGCTGTTCAACCTGCTGGTGTTCCTGCGCATCGCCTACGCCTGCGTGATGTCGCCGTTCGCGCCGCAGGCGTTCACCTGGACCAATGCCGGCTTCGTCGCGCTGTGCCTGCTGCTGCACGCCTGCAGCGCCTTGCTGCCGAACCGCCGCGAGCCCGCCGCGGACGTGGCCCTGCCTTACGTTTCCCCGAGATCCCCGCTGCCATGACCGACACCGCCATGCCCCAAGACGAAATCTACCTGCTCGACCTGTGGCGGATCCTGCGGCGCGAATGGCGCTGGTGCCTGCTGCCGCTGCTGCTGGCATTGGCGTTGGCGGCGCTGTTCCTGCACGGCGCGACCCGCCAGTGGCAAGCGACCGCCTGGGTGCAGGTCGGCGAGTTCGGCCCGACCCCGTCCGGGCGCGACCCCAAGCTGGAGCCGTTCCAGCGGGTGATCGACCGGATCAAGACCCGGCAGTTCCAGGAACAGGTGCTGCACAGCGCCGGCGTGGCCCTGGACAGCCGCCAGGCCGCGCTGTACCGCGACAGCCTGAAGCTGGATCCCGACCCGTACGCCAACCTGATCCAGTTGACCCTGCGCGCGCAATCGCCGCAGCAGGCGCGACAACTGGCCACGGCCACCATCGCGCAGTTGCAGGCGCTGCACCGGCGCATCCAGGCCGGTCCGCTGCAGCAGGCCACCGCGCGGCTGCAGGAGCTGGCCGCGGATATCGCCGCCACCCAGACCGAGCGCGACCGCCTGCAGCAGCAGCGCGAAGGCCGCGGCAGCGTCGAGCAGCAATTGCTCGGCAACATGCTGCTGTCGGAGAAGACCACCACGCTGCGCGGCCTCAAGGCCGAGCGCGAGGATCTGCTCGGCCGGCTCGGCACGCGCTACACCTACGACACCTCGGCGCCCTGGGAGACCTACGTGCCGCCGCGCGCGGCGTTTCCCAACCCGGTGCTGGTGCTGGCGGCGGCGCTGCTGGCCGGGCTCGGCGGCGGCGTGCTGGCCGCGGTGGTGCGCAATGCGCTGCGCCGGCGGCAGGCGCGGCCGACAGAGGCAAGCGTCGCCGCCGCATAACAGCAGCTCGTCGATTCAACCAAATGGCGCTGCCGCCGCACCTACCTGCAGTCCCGCGCGCTCGATGCGCGCGGATTCCGACAAGGGCAGGGCAGTGGAGAGGTGCAGGTGACAGCGAATGGCAAGGCGGGTGCAACGGCGCACACGACCACTCTGGACCCGGTGCGGTTGCTGGACACGCAGCGCGCCTTCGACAGCGTGGCCGCCGATTACGACGGCCCGCGCGGCAACAACGCGCTGATCCAGCGCATGCGCACCACCCTGTGGGACACGGTGGCGACGCAGTTGCCGGTCGGCTCGCGCCTGGTCGATCTGGGCTGCGGCACCGGCCTGGATGCGCACGCCTTCGCCCAGCGCGGCTACCGCGTGCTGGCCACCGACTGGTCGCCGCAGATGGTTGAGCGCACCCGCGCCCGCGCGCAGGATTCGAGTCTGCGCGGCCGGCTCAGCGTGGCCCATGTCGGCATCCAGCAACTGGATCTGCTCGACGGCGAGTTCGACGGCATGTACTCCAACTTCGGCCCGCTCAACTGCGCGCCGGATCTGCCCGACGTCGCGCGCCACTGCGCACGGCTGCTGCGCCGCGACGGGCGCCTGGTGTTCTCGGTGATCGGCCGCCTGTGCCCGTGGGAACTGGGCCACTACCTGCTGCGCGGCCGCGTTCGCCGTGCCGCCGTGCGCGCCGCACGTGGCGCCACCGCCGTGGGCATGAACGGGCACACGATCTGGACCTGGTACTACTTCCCACGCGAGTTCTACCGCGCGTTCGCGCCGCATTTCGCGCTGGAGTCGTACCGCGCGCTCAGCCTGTGCCTGCCGCCGCCGTACCTGGTCGACCACTACCAGCGCCATCCGCGCCTGGG
>NZ_AQOI01000520.1:0-3905 GCF_000364665.1 Xanthomonas sp. SHU 199 | reverse complement strand
CCCGCCTCGATGACCGCATCGGCGGCTGGCCGCTGCTGCGCGACATGGGCGATCACTTCCTGATCGTGCTGCGCAAGCGCTGAGCATGACCGCGTCTGCCGCCCCCATCGACCTCTGCCTGGAGGGTGCGCGCGTCGCGCACGCCTGTGGGGCGGTGAACGCGCCGCTGGCGCTGCGCGCCGGCCGGATCGCCGCGGCGGCCACGCCGGCCGCGCTGCGCATCGATCTGCACGGGCAATTGGTGCTGCCCGGCTTGATCAACGCCCACGAGCATCTGCACGTCAATGCGGTGCCGCCGCTGCCGCAGGCCGCGCCGTTCGCCAACAGCTATGCCTGGATCGACGCCTTCGCCGCGCATTTCCGCACGCCGGCGGTGACCGCCGCGCTGGCCCTGCCCAAGTCGCTGCGGCTGCGCCATGGCGGGTTGAAGAACCTGCTGGCCGGGGTGACCTGCGTGGCCCACCACGACCCCTGGCATCCGGCGCTGGATGCGGCCGACTTCCCGGTGGCGCTGCTGCGCGAGTTCGGCTGGAGCTACACCTTGCACGGCCCCGACTACGGACCGCCGCTGGCACAGAGCTTCGCCGCGGCGTCCGCCGCCGGCTGGCCGTGGATGATCCACCTGGCCGAAGGTACCGACGCGGTGGCCGCCGGCGAACTTGCGGAGCTGGAGCGGCGTGGCTATCTGGCGGACAACACGGTGCTGATCCACGGCGTGGGCCTGGGCGCGGACGACGTCACCCGCGTGCTCGCCTGCGGCGCGGCGGTGGTGTGGTGCCCGAGCAGCAACCTGACCCTGCTCGGACACACCCTCGATCCGCAGCGCCTGAGCGCGGCCTGGCGCCTGGCGCTGGGCAGCGATGCGCGGGTCAGCGGCGGCCGCGACTTGCTCAAGGATCTGCGCCTGGCCGCCGCCCACGGCCTGGACGCGACCCAGGCACTGCGCCTGGCTACGACCGCCGCGGCCGACATCCTGCGCATGCCGGATCGCGGGCATCTGGCGCCGGGCGCACACGCCGATCTGCTGATCGTCGCCGACCGTGGCGGGGCGCCGGCGCAGAGCCTGGTCGGGCTGCCGCGCAGCGCGCTGCGCGCGGTGGTGCGCGATGGCCGGCCACGCATCGCCGATCCCGATTTCGCCCCATGGTTCGCCGCGTCCGGGGTGGACACGGTGCCGGTGACGCTGGACGGCGTGCCGAAGTTGCTGGCCGCAGAACTTGCCGACCCGGCGCTGCTCGCGCTGGAGCCGGGCCTGGAAGTCCAGGTTGCACCGCCGCGTTCACGCCTGACCCAGTTGTCGCAGGCATGCCCGGCATGAGCGCCGTCACGACCCTCGATCCGCTGACCGCCTATGCGCTGTGGGCGGACAGCTACCCGGCGCAGGCGCACAACCCGGTGATGCAGGCCGAGCAGCGCGCCATGCTGGCCTTGCTGCCGCCGTCGTTGCGCGGCCAGCACGTGCTCGATGCCGGCTGCGGCAGCGGCCGCTACCTGCTGCATGCGCTGCATCGTGGCGCCGGGCACGTCACCGGCGTGGACCTGTCGCCGCAGATGTTGACGCGCGCCGCGCAGGAACTGGCCGAGATCGACGCCGGCCGCTACACCTTGCGCGAAGGCCGCCTGGAGGCCTTGCCGCTGGCCGACGCCAGTGTCGACCTGAGCATCTGCGCGCTGGCGCTGGGGCACCTGCCGCAGCTGCCGCCGGCCCTGGCGGAACTGCGCCGCGTCACCCGTCCCGGCGGCTGGGTGCTGTGCAGCGACGTGCACCCGATCGGCCCGGCGCTGGGCTGGCGCCGCGACTTCAAGGCCGGCGGCCAGCGCTACGCGGTGCGCCACACCCAGCACCTGTACAGCCACTGGCACGCCGCCTGCGCCGCGCTCGGGCTGGCCATCGACGCGGTCAGCGAACCGATGCTCGACCCGGCGGACATTCCCACCGGCGCCCATTTCGATCCCGCTGCATTGCAGGTGCCGGTGGCCCTGGTGCTGCGCCTGCGGCGCCTGCCGTGACCTCCGTCCTGCGTCCGTACCGTATGTCCTCCACATCGAACACGCTGCTGGTCAATCCCACCATCACCAAGCCGTCCAGCGCCCGTTTTCCGCTGTCGCTGCTGAACCTGGCGGCGTCGCTGGATCGCACTGGCGACAGCCGCATCATCGACGGCAACGTCGACCGCGACTTCATCGACCGCAGCCTGCAGGCGCTGCAGGAGCAGCGCTTCGATGCGGTGGGCATTAGCGTGATGGGCGGGCCGCAACTGGCACCGTCGATCGCACTGTCGCAGGCCATCCGCGCACGCTTCCCGGCACTGCCGATCGTCTGGGGCGGCTATTTTCCCACGCTGTACCCGGACACCGCGCTGGCCGCGCCGTACGTGGACTACGCGATCCGCGCGCAGGGCGAGGACACCTTGCCGGAACTGCTGGCCGCCTTGCGC
Organism: Xanthomonas sp. SHU 199; assembly: GCF_000364665.1. Taxonomy (NCBI): domain Bacteria; kingdom Pseudomonadati; phylum Pseudomonadota; class Gammaproteobacteria; order Lysobacterales; family Lysobacteraceae; genus Xanthomonas; species Xanthomonas sp. SHU 199. Next base: position 1,467 of record NZ_AQOI01000520.1, on the reverse strand, counting down.
GGCGAGGGGCCGACGCTGGCGCAGGTCGACGGGCTGTCCTGGAAGCACGACGGCGCCGTGGTGCACAACCGCAACCGCGCCTTCCAGCGCGGCGACGCGTTGCCATCGCTGCCATACGAGAAACTCGGCGAACCGCGCCGCTATCTCGGCCGTACCTTCCTCGGCCGCCGCACCGCCTCGCACCAGGCCGCGCTGGGTTGCCGTTTCCGCTGCACCTTCTGCGGGGTGGCGGCGATGTTCGGCGGCGCCACCGCCTTGCCCACCGCGGCACGCCTGGAGCGGGAGCTAGGCTATTTGAAATACGGCCTGGGCGCCGATTCGATCCAGTTCTTCGACCACAATTTCTTCGACCGCGAAGCCGACATGGTCCCGCTGCTGGAGGTGATGGCGAAGCTGGAACTGCCGTGGTGGTGCTACGCCCGCGCCGACGCGCTGCTCAACCTGTCCGAGAGCACCTGGAAACTGGTGCGCAAGAGCCGCCTGCGCATGGCCTACATCGGCGCCGAGTCGCCGAGCGGGGCGATGCTCAAGGAGATCCGCAAGGGCACACGCCCGGACCAGACCCTGGAAGTGGCCGAACTGTGCCGGCGCAACGGGGTGATCCCGGAGCTGTCGTTCATGGTCGCGCCGCCGCAGGACAGCGAACGCGAGACCGAGCAGACCTTCGAGTTCATCCGCGAGCTGAAGCGGATCAACCCGCAGTCGGAAATCATCGTCTACGTGTACACCCCGCTGCCGGAGAGCAGCCGCCACGAGAGGGACCGCGGCCGCCGTGCCGGCACGCCCTTGCTCGACCGCGACGGGGTGCCGGTGCAGTTCCCGCGCACGCCGGAGGAGTGGGCCCAGCCGCAGTGGGTGGACTACGCCTGCCACGCCGATGCGCCCTGGCTCACCGATGCGCTGCGCCAGCGCATCCGCGATTTCGTCACCGTGCTCGGCTGCCGCTATCCCACCGCGCAGGACCAGCGCTCGCCGGGCTGGGCCAAGCGCGGCCTCAGCGCGCTGGCCGCGTGGCGCTACCGCTACCGGCGCTACGACCGGCCATGGGAACTGAACCTGGCCAACCGGCTGGTGCGCCTGCACCGGCCGCAGGTATCCGGGATCTGAGCATGGACGGCAACGTCGACCGCGCCGTGCATGCCGTGCAACTCAACTTCGTGCCGTTGCCGGACGGGGTGACGCCGGAGCAGGCGTTCGCGCTGTGGCCGTCGCTGGCCGACATCGCCGAGGCGGTGGCCAGCGCCGGCACCCGCGTCTCGGTGATCCAGGCCGCCGCGGTCGATGCGCAACTGCAGCGCAACGGCGTGAACTATCACTTCGTGCGCCGTGCCGAGACCGGACGCCGGCGCCATCTGCGCCGCCTCGCCGCGCTGCTGGCCGAGCTGGAGGCCGACGTGGTGCACGTGCACGGCCTGCAGTTCGCGCGCGAGGCGGCGACGCTGGCGCGCTGGCGGCCGTCGCGGCCGA
>NZ_AQOI01000519.1:0-1062 GCF_000364665.1 Xanthomonas sp. SHU 199 | reverse complement strand
CACCGCAGCAGGCGCGGCAGCTGATGCTGGCGGTGGATCTGTCCGGCAGCATGAGCGAGCCCGACATGACCCTGGGCGGGCGCGTGGTCGATCGTCTGACCGCGGCCAAGGCGGTGCTGGCCGACTTCCTCGATCGCCGCGATGGCGACCGCATCGGCCTGCTGGTGTTCGGCCAGCAGGCGTATGCGCTGACTCCGTTGACTGCGGATCTGGCCACGGTGCGCGACCAGTTGCGCGACAGCGTGGTCGGCCTGGCCGGACGCGAGACCGCGCTGGGCGATGCGATCGCGCTGGCGGTCAAGCGCCTGCGCGAACAGAAGCAGGGCGAGCGCGTGCTGATCGTGCTCACCGACGGCGTCAACACCGCCGGCGTGCTCGATCCGCTGAAGGCCGCCGAACTGGCCAAGGCCGAACACGTGCGCGTGTACACCATCGCCTTCGGTGGCGATGGCGGCATGTCGCTGTTCGGTCTGCCGATCCCCGGCAGCGGCGGCGACGACCAGGTCGACGAGGACACGCTGCGCAAGATCGCGCAGGACACCGGCGGGCGCTTCTTCCGCGCCCGCGACACCGCCGAGCTGGCCTCGATCTATGCCGAACTGGACCGGCTCGAGCCGGTACGTTCGGCCGGTCCGGCGGTTCGGCCGCGGATCGAGCGCTACGCCTGGCCACTGGCCGCGGCGCTGGTGCTGGCGTTGCTGTCCTTCATCTGGCCCTGGAGGCGGCAATGACCCGCGCGATGGAGTTCCTCCAGGCATTGCATCTGTTGCGTCCCGAATGGCTGTGGGCGCTGCTGTTGCTGCCGTTGCTCGGCTGGAGCTGGTGGCGCCGGCGGCGGCGCCATGACATCTGGCGGCGCACGGTGGACCCACATCTGCTGCCGCATCTGCTCGCGCGTGGCGATGCCAAGGGCAGTGCTGGCCTGTTGCTGGGCGCGCTGGGCTATGCGCTGGCGGTGCTGGCGCTGGCCGGACCGAGCTGGCGCCAGGAACAGCAGCCGCTGTGGCAGGCGCGTACGCCGTTGGTGATCGCGCTGGACCTGTCCGCGCAGATCGACGCGCG
>NZ_AQOI01000518.1:0-1592 GCF_000364665.1 Xanthomonas sp. SHU 199 | reverse complement strand
CCTGCCGCCGTCGCGGCTGCTGCAGGCGCGGGCCAAGCTGGCGCGGCTGCTGCACGAACGCGCTGGCGGCGAAGTGGCGCTGGTGGCCTACGCTGGCGAGCCGTACACGGTGGCGCCGCTGACCGACGATGCGGCGAACGTGGGCCTGTTCCTCGACGCGCTGTCGCCGCAGGTGATGCCGGTGGCGGGGCAGCGCACCGACCTGGCGATCGATTGGGCGGCGCAGTTGCTGCGCCAGGCCGGCTTCTCCCGCGGCGACATCCTGGTGCTCAGCGACCAGGCCGACGCGCAGGCGCAGCAGGCCGCGGCGCGCGCGGCCAGGCAGGGCTATCACGTGTCCGCGCTTGGGCTGGGCACGGCGCAGGGCGCGGCCTACCGCGACGACCAGGGTCGGCTGTCGCACGCGCAATTGGATGCGGGCGCGCTGCGCGCGCTGGCGGAAGCGGGCGCGGGCCGCTACGCGGCGTTGACGCCAGACGATACGGATCTGCGCGCGCTGGGCGTGCTGCGGCCGCAGGAAGCGGACGCCACGGCGGCCGACGAAAGCCATGGCCGCGTGTGGCTCGATCAAGGCTATTGGTTGCTGCCGCCGCTGATGCTGCTGGCCTTGCTCGCGTTCCGCCGTCGCGGTGGCGCCGCGGTGCTGCTGCTGGTGTTGGCGCCGCTGGCGATGCCGCTACCGGTGCATGCGCAGGCTCAGGCGCCAGCGCCAGCACAGACGCCGACACTCGGTCCTGTCGCAGGTGGGTGGTGGGAACGTGCCGACCAGGTCCGCCAGCAACGGCTCGATGCAGGCGTGCAGGCCTACCGCAAGGGCGATTTCGCCGCCGCGCAACAGCAGTTCGAAGGCATCGACAGCGACGCCGGCTGGTACAACCTCGGCAATGCGCTGGCACGGCAGGGCCGCTACGACGAGGCGATCGACGCCTACGACAAGGCGCTGAAACTGCATCCGCGCATGGCCGATGCGATCGCCAACCGCGCCGCGGTGGAGGCCGCGCGCAAGCGCCAGTCGTCGCAGGACTCCAAGTCCGGCCAGCAGGGCAAGGACGGCAAGCAGCAGAAGAGCGGACAGTCGCAGAACGGCCAGCAACAGAACGGTCAACAGCAAAACGGTCAACAGCAGGCGGGTCAGCAGCAGGCGGGTCAGCAGCAGAACGGCGCCCAGCAGAACCCGCAGCAGAAGAACCAGCAGCAAAACGGCCAGCAGCGCGACGGCCAGCAGGGACGCGATGGCGCCAAGGACGCGCAACAGGCGCCGCCGAAGCCGGGCGATGCACAGGCGCAACAGCAGGCCGATGCGGCGCAGCGCCAGCAGATGCGGCAGGCGATGGCACAGCAGGGCGGCACCGACAAACAGGCCGCCGAGCGCGCCGCTGCCGCCGCGAACGAGACGCCGCAGCAACGCGAGCAGCGTCAGGCGGTCGAGGCGTGGCTACGGCGGGTGCCGGACGATCCGGGCAATCTGCTGCGCGCCAAATTCAGGCTGGAACACGAACGCAGGCAGCGGGAACAAGAGCCATGATCCACTTCAAGCGACTCGGCCAGGGGGCCCGTGCCTGCGCGGTGCTGATGGTGTTGGCCGCGCTGCT
>NZ_AQOI01000517.1:0-10812 GCF_000364665.1 Xanthomonas sp. SHU 199 | reverse complement strand
CTGGCGCTGCCGGCGGCTGCCGCCACGCGCGCGTGGCTGGATCGCGACAACGTCGGCGCCGGCGAAGGCGTAACCCTCAACATCGAGACCGACCAGGCGGCGGCCACGCCGGACTACGCGCCGCTGCGCGCGGATTTCGCGCTCAGCAACGAGGTCAAGAGCCGGCAGATGCAGATCGTCAACGGCGCGGTCTCGTCGAAGTCCTTGTTCGGCGTGATGCTGACGCCGCGCAGCACCGGCACGCTGGAGATTCCGTCGCTGCAGGTCGGCAACGAACGCACCGCGCCCTTGCGGCTGGAGGTGGCCGCGGCCAGCGCCGCGGTGCCGGCCACCGCCAATGCCGACGTGCCCGCGCAGGTGGGCAACGCCGACGTCTTCGTGCAGACCGTCGTCGACGACGCGCGGCCCTACGTGCAGCAGAGCGTGGGCGTGGTGGTGCGGCTGTATCTCGGTGTGCCGCTGAGCTCGGGCGAACTGGACCTGGACGCGCCGGCCGGCGCGTCGCTGCAGCGCGTCGGCGACGACATCCAGAACCGCCGTCAGATCGACGGGCGCATGTACACGGTGGTCGAGCGGCACTACCTGCTGGTGCCCGAGCGCAGCGGCTCGCTGCTGTTGCCGGGCGCGCGTTTCAGCGGCCGCGGCCCCACCGGCTTCTTCGACGACTACTTCGGCCGCGGCGGCGAACTCAATGCGCGCGGTACCGCGCAGACCTTGCAGGTGCGCGCGCAGCCGGCCAATGCGCCGCAGCCGTGGCTGCCGCTGCACGAACTGCGCCTGCGCTACACCGCCACGCCGCAGCGTGCCAAGGCCGGCGAGGCTGCCGACATCGTGGTCGAGGCCACGGCACGCGGCGCGACCCAGGCGCAGTTCCCCGAACTGCCCACGCCCAGTGTCGATGGCGCGCAGGTGTTCGCCGAGCCGCCGCAGGTACAGGAACGCTTCGTCGACGGCGGGCCGCAAGTGACCGTCACCCGCCGTTACTCGATCGTGCCGCAGGCGGCCGGCCCGTTACTGGTGCGTGGCCTGCGCATGCCCTGGTGGGACGTCGGCGCCGGCGCTGCGCGCGAGGCCAGCCTGCCGGATCTGACCCTGCAGGTGCAGCCCGGACAGGGCGTGCCCGCGCCGGCCCCCGCCCCGGTCACCCCCGCGGCGCCGACGCTGAGCGTGGTTCCCGCTGACACCGCGGTGGCGCCGACGCATACCCTGCGCGGGTGGCTCGCGTCGTCGCCGCTGTGGATGGCGCTTGCCGCGGGCTTCGCGGTGCTGTGGCTGGCGACCCTGGTCTGGGCCTGGCGCCGCTTGCGCCGTGCACGCGGCGTTGCAGCGCTGCCGGGCTCGGCAGCCAACGCTGCGCCGGGTGCGACATCGGCACCCGCGACGGCGCGCGCCGCATTGCCGGAATTGCGCAAGGCCCTGGACAGCGGCGGTCTGGACGAGGTCGCGGCGATCCTGTGCGCGCAGGCCGGCGTCGCCGACCTGGATACGGTGGTGCAGCGTCTGGACGATCCGGCGCAGCGCGACGCCGTGCTGCGCATGCAGCACGCTCGCTGGGGCGGTGGCGGCGATGTGACCGGGGCGCGCGCCGCGATGCGCGCGGCGTTCGCGTCGGGGCCGCGCTGGCGCGTCGCCTCGCGCGGCGCGGCGGAAGACGATCTGCCGCCGTTGTACCCGACCCGCAAGGCTTGAGCGGGGGGCGTGCAGCCAGGCTCGATCTTGCGATTGCGGGATCGTGACTCGCCAGTCTTGGGTAGCGCCATCCGACGTTGCAGGTGAGACGCGGCAAGCCGATGCGCTCATCGCGCAACCTGTGCCATCGTGTGATGGTCGATGTCTGCTTATGGTTTGTTAAGCTGAGCGCTCCTTTTCGCAAGGCGTACTCATGACCGACACCCCCGTGAAGGCCGAAACCGGCATGCCGTTGCACTGGAAAATGGCGATCGGCTTCGTCCTTGGGCTGGTGCTGGGGCTGGCGGTGCACATGAGCGTAGGCGGCGATGCGGCCTGGGTGCAGGCGCTGACCAAGTACCTCACCACGCCGTTTTCCAAACTGTTCCTCAACCTGATCTTCATGCTGATCGTCCCGCTGCTGTTTTCGGCGCTGGTGATGGGCATTTCGGAGATGGGCGACATCCGTGCGCTTGGCCGGATCGGCTGGAAGACGCTGGGCTACACGGTGGTGCTGTCGGGTGTGGCGGTGCTGCTGGGTCTGGTGCTGGTGAACGTGCTCAAGCCGGGCATCGGCGTGGATCGCGAGCTGGCGCAGCAACTGCTGCAGCAGAACGTGGAGCGCACCGCGCAGATCGTCGACCAGAGCAGGCACCAGCCGCACGGCATGGACATGCTGCTGTCGATCGTGCCCGACAACGTGGTCGAAGCCGCGTCCAGCAATGGCGCGATCCTGTCGCTGATGTTCTTCGCGGTGATGTTCGGCGTGGGCATGGTGCTCAGCGAAGACGCCAAGGTGGCGACGCTGCGCCGCGGCATCGAGGGCGTGTTCGAGATCTCGATGACCCTGATCGGGCTGGTGATCCGCCTGGCGCCGTATGCGGTGGCCTGCTTCATGTTCAACCTGGCGGCATTTTTCGGCTTCGAGCTGCTGGTGCGGCTGGGCGCCTACGTGGGCGTGGTGGTGCTGGCGCTGGGCCTGCACATGGTGGTGAGCTACGGCGTGGCGGTGCGCCTGGCCGGGCGCTCGCCGCTGTGGTTCTTCCGCGCCACCCGCGAGGCGACGGTGATGGCGTTTTCCACCGCGTCCAGCAACGCCACGCTGCCGACCGCGCTGCGCGTGGCCGACCAGATGGGGCTGCCGCACAAGGTCTCGCGCTTCGTGCTCACCGTCGGCGCCACCGCCAACCAGAACGGCACCGCGCTGTTCGAGGGCGTGACGGTGATCTTCCTGGCGCAGTTCTTCGGCGTGGAGCTGAGCATCGCGCAGCAGTGCATGGTGATGCTGGTCTGTATTCTCGGCGGCATCGGCACCGCCGGCGTCCCGTCCGGCTCGCTGCCGGTGGTGGCGCTGATCTGCGCGATGGTCGGGGTGGACCCGGTCGGCATCGGCATGATCCTGGGCGTCAACCATTTCCTGGACATGTGCCGTACCGCACTGAACGTGACCGGCGACCTGGCCCTGACCACAATGGTGGCCAAGGGGGAGGACGGCCGGGATTAGGGAGTCGGGATTGGGGATTCGTAGAGGCGGCAGCGTCGCGGCCTGACGGGCCACGCGTTGGACCGGCCGAAGCCGCTCCTGCGCCATCTCGGGCGTCCAGCCGGTGACGCTACCAATCCCCAATCCCCAATCCCCAATCCCCAATCCCCGCCTGTGGGACAATAGTGGGCCCGACGCCACGCGCCCGCTTCCGACAGATCCCTCATGACGACGCCTACCCGCCGCGAACTCGCCAACGCGATCCGTTTCCTTGCCGCCGATGCGGTCGAGGCCGCCAATTCCGGCCATCCCGGCATGCCGATGGGCATGGCCGACATCGCCGAAGTGCTGTGGAACGACTTCCTCAGCCACAACCCGAACAATCCGCACTGGTTCAACCGCGACCGCTTCGTGCTGTCCAACGGCCACGGCTCGATGCTGCAGTACGCGCTGCTGCACCTGTCCGGCTACGACCTGCCGATCGAGGAGCTCAAGCGCTTCCGCCAGCTGCACAGCAAGACCGCCGGCCACCCGGAGCGCAGCGAGACCCCCGGGGTGGAGACCACCACCGGTCCGCTCGGCCAGGGTTTCGCCAACGCGGTCGGTTTCGCGCTGGCCGAGAAGTTGCTGGCGCAGCGCTACAACCGCCCCGAGCACCAGATCGTCGACCACCGTACCTGGGTGTTCATGGGCGACGGCTGCATGATGGAAGGCGTGTCCCACGAAGCCGCCTCGCTGGCCGGCACCTGGGGCCTGGGCAAGCTGGTGGCGTTCTGGGACAACAACCATATCTCCATCGACGGCAACACCGCCGGCTGGTTCAGCGACGACACCCCGGCCCGGTTCGAGGCCTACGGTTGGCATGTGATCCGTGATGTCGACGGCCAGGATGCCGATGCGGTCAAGGCCGCGATCGAGGCGGCGATCGCCGAGAGCGAGAAGCCGACCCTGCTGTGCTGCCGCACCACCATCGGCTTCGGTGCGCCGACCAAGGCCGGCAAGGAATCCTCGCATGGCGCCGCGCTGGGCAAGGAAGAGCTGGAAGGCGCGCGCAAGGCGCTGAACTGGCCGTACGCGCCGTTCGAGATCCCGCAGGCGATCTACGACGGCTGGCGCGCCGGTGGTGCCGGCACGCTGCGCCAGGCCGAGTGGGAGCAGGCCTTCGACAAGTACGCCAAGCAGTACCCGGCCGAAGCCGCGGAACTGACCCGCCGCTCGCATGGCGAGCTGCCGGAAGACTTCCTCGCCCAGGCCGACGCTTACATCGCCAAGCAGGCCGCCGAAGGCCAGACCATCGCCTCGCGCAAGGCCTCGCAGATGGCGATCGAGGCGTTCGCGCCGCTGCTGCCGGAACTGGTCGGCGGGTCGGCCGACCTGGCGCATTCCAACCTGACCCTGTGGAAGGCCAGCAAGTCGGTCGCTAGCGACGACCCGAACGCCAACTACGTGTACTACGGCGTGCGCGAGTTCGGCATGACCGCCATCGCCAACGGTCTGGCGCTGCATGGCGGCTTCATTCCGTTCGACGCCACCTTCCTGGTGTTCAGCGACTATGCGCGCAACGGCGTGCGCATGAGCGCGCTGATCCCGGCGCATGCGATCCACGTCTACACCCACGACTCGATCGGCCTGGGCGAGGACGGCCCGACCCATCAGCCGGTGGAGCATCTGGCGTCGCTGCGCTACATCCCCAACAACGACGTGTGGCGCCCCTGCGACACGGTGGAGTCGGCGGTGAGCTGGAAGGCCGCGATCACCCGCAAGGACGGCCCGAGCTGCCTGGTGTTCAGCCGCCAGAACCTGCCGTTCCAGGCTCGCACTGAGGCGCAGATCAAGCTGATCGAGCGCGGCGGTTACGTGCTGGCCGATGCCGAGGGCGGCACGCCCGACGTGATCCTGATCGGCACCGGTTCGGAGGTGGGCCTGGCGGTGGAAGCCAAGCAGGCGCTGGATGCCGCGGGCCTGAAGACCCGCGTGGTGTCGATGCCCTGCACCGACGTGTTCGATCGCCAGGACGCCGCCTACCGCGAGTCGGTGCTGCCGTCGGCGGTGCGCAAGCGTGTGGCGGTGGAAGCGGGCGTTACCGCGTTCTGGCGCGCCTACGTGGGCCTGGACGGCGCCGTGGTGGGCATCGACAGCTTCGGCGCCTCGGCGCCGGCGAACGTGCTGTACAAGCACTTCCAGATCACCGCCGAACACGTGGTGGCGGCGGCGAAGGCGCTGTAAACCGAGAGCCACGATAGGGGACGAAAAAGGCCGGCGCATGCCGGCCTTTTTCTTGCCTGTGTGGGTGTGTCGGATGAGGAAAGGGACGCTTCTACGACCACGCAATCGGCGCGATGCGCATCGGTGATGCGATCAACCGCGCTTGCGCGGCTTGCTGCGCGGCGTCGCAGGCTTGCCGGCGGCGCTGCCGGATTTCTGCGGCGTCGCCAGTGCGCCCGCCTCCTGCAGTTGCTGCAGCCAGGACAGTGCATCGACGAAGGACAGGAAGTGCTGCAGGTAGCCGGGCGAGAGCGTGCGCATCAGCGCCAATGCGCGATGCACCAGCACGCCGGAGTTGAGCGGGCCGGCGTCGGCGGGGGCCGGTTGCAGCGACTGCCGCAATTGGCTGCGGCTGCGCAGTTCTGTCCACAGCCGGCGCGCGTCTTCGACCGCGGGCAGTTGCGGTGCGGTAAGTCGCGCCGCTGCGGTCGCTGCGGTGGGCAAGGGCGATGGTGCGGGGAGTTCTGTGTCGATGGCATCGGTCGCCGTGGGGGCTTCGTCGTTGGCCTCCAGGTTGGCGCCGTGGTCGTTGCCGGCGCGGATCGCAACCGCCGCGGCGCGGAACTGCGCCAGCAAGGCGCCGAGCGGGCCGGGTTGCATCGCTCGCACTGCGGCCTCGGCATCGCCAGCGCTTTGCGGCGCCGCGTCCAGTGCCGCGGCGTACGCGTCGAGCAACGCGGACAGTTTCTGCTCCAGCAGTTCGCGCGCCTTGCCCTGCTGCGCCTCGGTGCGGCGCGCCAGCGCTTCGAGGAAGCGGAAGCGCAGCGGGTCCAGCCGCTCGGCATGCTCAGCACGCCAGGCGGCGAGGCGATCGGTGGCGGCGATCCGATCAGGGCGCATGCGGCGTCGCGGCGCTCTTGCGCATGCGCGGCAGCGGCGCCATCTCCACGCGGCGGTTGCTGGCGCGTCCGGCCTCGTCCACGTTCGGCGCCACCGGCTGCTGCGCGCCGAAGGCGGCGGCGAAGACCGCATCGGCGGGGACGCCAGCCTCGATCAGCGCGCGGGTCACGGTCAATGCGCGCTCGGCCGACAGTTCCCAGTTGTCGGCGAATTGGCGATTGCTCTCGCGCACCTGGCGATCGTCGGTGAAGCCGCTGACCATCAGGATCTCGTCGCGCGCCTTGAGGTAGCCGGCCAGCGGCGCGGCCAGGCTCTTCAGCAGGTCGCGGCCCTCCGGCTGCAACTGGTCGGAGTTCAGTGCGAACAGCACGTTGCCGCGGATGCCGATGCGGCCGTCGACCAGGGTCACCCGGCCGGCCGCCAGCGGCGCGGCCAGCGCCTGTTCCAGGGTCTTGCGCTGCTGCGCTTCACGCTGGCGCTGGCGCATTTCCGCATCCAGCTTGTTCGACAGCTGCAACTGCACGCCGATCACCCCGATCAGGATCAGCACGAAGGCGCCGAGCAGCACCGACATCAGGTCGCCGAACACCGCCCAGACCGGTGCGCCGTTGTCGGCCTCGAGTTCCAGCTCGTCGCTCATGCCGCGTCGGCCTGGTCGGGCGCCTGGCGCGCGGCGAGCTGACGCAATTCCTCGGTGATCTGCTGCTGCGAGAGCATGCTCAGGTCGATCACCTCACGCGCCTGCGCCACGTAGTAGGCCAGTTGCTCGTCGCTGCGCGTCAGCGACTTGTCCAGCGCCTGCTCGATGCCCTGCAGGCGTTCCAGCAGGGCGGCGTTGGATTCGCCGAAGGCCTGCACCGCGCCGGAGAACGCGTCGCCCAGGCTGACCACCTCGGTGACGCCGGCGACGACCTGCGCGGCAGCGTCGTCGAGCTTGCCGGTCTGGGCGTCGATCTGGTCGGTGAAGCGGCTGCCGACGCGCTCCAGTAGATCGGCCGACGTCGCGACCAGGGCGTCCACCGCGCTGCGCTGTTCGGTGGAGGCGTGGTTGACCGCCTCCAGCAGGGTCTGCAGCGTGGCCAGCAGGCGATTGCGCTCGTCGAGCATGGCGGTGTCGCGGACCATGCTGTCGGAGAGCTTCTGGCGCAGTTCCGCGACCACGTCGGCCGCGGCCTTCGGCGCTTCCGAGGCCACCTGCACCAGCCGTTCGATCTCGGCGATGGTGTCGCGCGCCTGCGCCTGGCCCTGCTCGGACATCGCCGCCGCGGTTTCCTGCAGGGTGCTGCAGATCTCCTGCTGGCGCTGTGCGATGCGCTCGCCATGGTGCTCCCACTGTCCGCCGAGGGTCGCGGCCATGCTGGCGAAGCTGTCGGTCCAGGCACGCAGACGCGCCTGGTCGCGCGCTTCCAGTGCCTCCTGCAGGTCGGCATGGGCCTGCTGCAGCGTCTCGGCGAGGGCGGCGGCGCGCTGTTCCAGGCTGGCCGTGGCGGTGTCCAACGCCTGCGCGTTGCGCGTAGCCATGGCCTCGTTGACCTCGCGTTGCTGCGCCAGCGCCGCGCTCCACGCCTGTTGCACGGCCTCGACGGTGGCGTCCAGGCGGGTCGCCACGGTCTCCAGCGCCTGCGTCGTTTGCGTGGCGAGGGTGTCGTTGATTGCGCGCTGCCGTGCCAGCGCCGCGTCCCAGCCCTGCTGTGCGGTCTCGGCGGTGGCGTCCAGCCGCGTCGCCACGGTGTCCAGTGCCTGCGCGTTGCGTGCGAACAGGGCCGCGTTGGCCTCGCGCTGCTGTTCCAGCGCCGTGCTCCAGGCTTGCTGGGCAACTTCGGCGGTGGCATCCAGACGGCTGGCCACCGCGTCCAGTGCCTGTGCCTGGCGCGCGGCGAGGCCGTCGTTCGCCTCGCGTTGCTGCGCCATCGCCTCGCTCCAGGCCTGCCTGGCGTCGTCGCTGGCGGCTTGCAGGCGTGCTGCGGTTGCCTCCACCAAGCTGGTGGCGCGCTGTTCCAGGCCGTCGCCGGCGCGTTGCAGCGCGCTGCCGAGTTCCTGCAGCAGCGCGCCATTGACGCGTTGCTGCTCGGCCAGCGCGCTGTCCCAGCGCTGCGTTGCCTGTTCGGCGGCCTGGGCGAAGCCATTGGCCAGGCCGTCCAGCTGCTGCTGCACCGCCTGGCCGACGCTGTCCTGCAGCGCGGCGGTCTCGCGTGCCACGCCGTCGAGCGTGCGTTGCACCACCGGTTCCAGCGCGTCGCCGAACGCCCGCGCGTGCGCGGCCACGCCGGCCTGCAGGGCGTGTTCGACCGCGCCGGCCAGGCGCGTGTAGGCGGCCTCGGTGCGGCTGTGGAAGGCGTCCTGGCTGCTGGCCAGGCGTTCGCCGCTGACCGCGCTGTGCTGTTCCAGCGCCGCCATCATCGTCTGCATGCGCTCGATCAGGCCCGGCATCAGCGTGGCCTGGGTCTGCAGCAGCTTGAAGGCCTCGTTGCGCTGGTAGGCCAGCGAATGCGTGCGCAGCGCGGTCGCCGCGTGCAGGTCCAGGTGCTGCACCGCCTGCAGGCGCTCGCGCCGGCACAGTGCGGCGAGCAGGCCGAGCATCGCCGAGGCGGCGACGCCGGCGATGGAGGTGCCGAAGGCGAAGCCCAGGCCCTTCAGCGGCGCCGCCAGCGAGGCGCGGATGGCATTCAGATCGGTGGCGCTGTCCAGTGCCAGGCCGGTGCCGCGCAGCGTCGCCATCATGCCCAGGAAGGTGCCGAGCATGCCCAGCAGCACCAGCAGGCCGACCAGGTACGGGGTCAGCGCCGGCACCGGCAGGGCCGCGCGCTCGCCTTCGATGCGCAGGCGCACCGCGTTGCGCAGGCTCGGGTGCAGCCGTTGCAGCCAGCCGCCCAGGTCGTCGCGCGCGGACTCGGCCTCGCTCAGCGCGGTCTGCAATGTCGCCGTGGCCTGACGGTAGCGGTACAACTCGGCGATGCCGGCCAGGTAGCACAGGCCGATCAGCGCGGCGAAGCTGGCGCCCAGCGGGTTGGAGCCGAGATAGCCGACGCCGATCCAGCAGACCACGGCAAGGCCGGCGAGGAACAGGACGGAATGGAGCAGGGTCTTGGGCATGAGGATCGGATCAACGGCTGCGAAGCGCGGCGAGCAGCGCTTCGATGGGATGGAAACGGACGTCCAGCTCGGCGCGCAACACGCTGTGCAGGTCCTGGCGGAACAGGTCCAGCCAGGCCGTGTCGGCAGGCGCTGGCGGAACGTCGGTGAGGGATGGATCGGGGGCGGGCGTCGCCGCGGCGGCGCGCAGGCGCTGGAAATGCGCTTCCAGCAGGTTGGGCACCGTCGCCAGCAAGGTCTGCTCGCGCGGGCTGAGAGTCAGTTCCATCACCGCATCGACCTCGGCAAGCCGCGCCATCTCCGGCGAGAGCGGGACCAGGGCATCGCGCAGCAGGCCGCGCAGGCGCCCGGTCGCGGTCAGCATCGCGCGCTGCAGCGCCTGGTAGCGCTGGCGGAACGGCGCGTAGTCTATCGGTGCGTCGGGGTCGTGCTGGCGCTTGCCCACGGGCTTGCCGGTCTCCTTGGCGATGTCCAGGGCGATGCTCTCTTCCAGTGCAGCGCGCACGCGGCCGCATTCGGCCTCCAGGGCCGACGGTTCCGGCGCCTCGGGGGTGTCCTCGGCAGGCTCGGGCAGTTTGCCGTCCAGCGCCCGCGACACCGCCACCGCGCGGTTCCAGTCGATCCATTGGCCGAGCCGGTCGGCCAGCGCGGGGCTGGACGCGGGCATCGGCGCATCGCTCAGGCGCGCCAGCAGGCGAATGAAGGCCGGGCCCGGGACGGGCGCCCGTGGAGGGGCTTTCGCCATGTGAGTGGTCAAAAACCCGTAATTTTACACGCGAATGGCATCGGCTGCCCGGAGGCGGCCGATGCCGAACCGCGAGGGGACGCCAGCGACCTCAGCGCGCCTGGCGTTCGGTGCGAATGCGTTGCCTCATTTGCATTGCGGTTTGTTCATCTTGATGTCTTTCAGATCGGCAGCCGTATACAGCGCCGCGGGGCGGTTCGGGTCGTTCTGCATGTTCTGGTAGAGATTGGCCAGTGCCTGCAGATGGCCGTCTTCGCCGCTGCCGAAACGCTGCTGTTCCGAAGCCTTGGCGCCGTACAGGCCATTGCACAGCAGGGCTTTCCTGAAGATCTTCAGCACTTCAACGCGCGCGTAGTAGGTCTGCAGGCGCTGTGCGGCGTCTTGCGGTTGGTGATTGATCTTCGCGTAGTTGCTGTTGCAACGCGGACCGAGGTCCGTCGGATAGGCGGCGGCGATGCCCGCGCAACTGGCGACGGTGGCGGGCGGAGCGGCCAGCGCAGCAAAGGGTAGGAGTGTCGACAGTACGAGCAGAAGAGCGCGGAGCGATGGGCGCATGTTCATCGAAGGGAATCCTTGGTCGCAATGGGGATGGATGGTCGGCTTGCGCGCCATGCAGACATGGTCGTCGCGCAGCCACTGTCGCTGCGTGCCGATATGTGCGGGATCGGGAAATGTCCCTAGATGTGTAAACCCACCACGTTGTTCAGTGGAATTCGGG
>NZ_AQOI01000516.1:0-2208 GCF_000364665.1 Xanthomonas sp. SHU 199 | reverse complement strand
GAGCCCGCGGCCACGGCGGCTGCCGCCGAGAAGCCCACCGACCCCGAAGCCAAGGTGGCGCCGCGCGCGATCGACGAGCGCACCGCCTATCAATTGGTGTCGATGATGCGCGACGTGGTCCAGCGCGGCACCGGCACCGCCGCCAAGGTGCTCGGCCGCGAGGACGTGGGCGGCAAGACCGGCTCGACCAACGACCATCGCGACGCCTGGTTCTCCGGCTTCGGCGGCCCGTACGTGACCACCGTGTGGGTCGGCCGCGACGACTACCGCTCGCTCGGCTACCGCGAATACGGCGGCAAGGCGGCGCTGCCGATCTGGATCGACTACATGCGGGTCGCGCTGAAGGATCAGCCGATCGCCCGCAACGATCCGCCGGGCGGTATGGTCCAGGTCAGCCTCAACGGCGCCACGGAATGGGTCAAGACCGAGGACATGGACCGCATCCAGCAGTTCGACGAAAGCCTGCAGGACCAGAAGACCGACGACGCGGCATTCGACATCTTCTGATCGCGTCGCGTTCCCCCGCCCCGGCGCTCGCCGGGGCAGTTCCCGCCGGGCGTGCCTCGCCCGGCGGACGCCGCCTCAGGCAGGGACGGCTGCTACACCCGAATTTCGCAAGGCTGCGGTACAGTCGGGGCAGGCTTTGAGGGGAGGCGCACCATGCACCACGCTCGGCAACACGCCCGGACCCGCACGCACGAACGCCGCCGCCGGCTGGCGCATGAAGCCGCCCGGCTGATGGCCGAAGGCGGCATCCGCGATTTCCACCAGGCCAAGCTCAAGGCCGCCGACCGGCTCGGCATCCACGACGACGCCTCGCTGCCGCGCAACAGCGAGATCGAGGACGCCCTGCGCGAGTACCAGCGGCTGTTCGCCGGCCCCGACCATGCCGGCGAGCTGCGCCGGCGCCGCGAGGCGGCGCTGCGCGCGATGGACTTCCTGCACGCCTTCGCGCCACGCCTGGCCGGACCGGTGCACGACGGTACCGCCGACGCCAACAGTCCGGTGCAACTGCACCTGCACAGCGACGACACCGAGGCGGTGGCACGTTTTCTCGAAGAACACCGGATCCCGGCCGAACTGCGCAGCCGCCGCCTGCGCCTGGACCGCGAGCGCAGCGAGGACTTCCCGGTGTGGCTGTTCACCGCCGAGGAACTGACCTTCGACCTGACCGTGCTGCCCTACGACGCGCTGCGCCAGGCGCCGCTGTCGCAGGTGGACGAAAAGCCGATGCGGCGCGCCTCGATGCCGCAACTGCGGCAACTGCTGACCGAGCAGGACATCGCCGACTACCAGTCCGGCTGAGCGGACCGCCGCGTCAGGATGCCGCGTGCGCCGCGCAGCTGGCTGGCGCCCCGTGTCGCGGCCTGCAGTGGGCGCGACAGGCTGCTGCCAATCTGCCTCCCCGCTTCGGCCCCGCCACAAACGAAAAACGCCCCGCGAGGCGGGGCGTTCCGGACAGCCTTGACGGCGATCGATCAGCGCTTGTCGGCGCTGGTGTAGTCGCGCTTGTCGTAGCCGGTGTAGATCTGGCGCGGACGGCCGATCTTCATTTCCGGGTCGACCTGCTGCTCCAGCCAATGCGAGACCCAGCCGGCGGTACGGGCAATGGCGAACATCACAGTGAACATCTCCACCGGGATGTTCAGCGCCTTGTAGATGATGCCCGAGTAGAAGTCGACGTTCGGGTACAGCTTGCGCTGCACGAAGTAGTCGTCCTTCAGCGCGGCCTCTTCCAGCTTCAGCGCCACTTCCAGCAGCGGGTCGTTGACGCCCAGCTCGCCCAGCACCTTGTGGGTCATCTCGCGGATGATCTTCGCGCGCGGGTCGAAGTTCTTGTACACGCGGTGACCGAAGCCCATCAGGCGGAAGCTCGAGTTCTTGTCCTTGGCCTTGGCCACGGCGCTCTCGACGTTGTCGGCGGTGCCGATCTCTTCCAGCATCTTCAGCACGGCTTCGTTGGCGCCGCCGTGCGCCGGGCCCCACAGCGCGGTGATGCCCGCGGCGACCGAGGCGTACGGATTGGCGCCGGTGGAACCGACCAGACGCACGGTCGAGGTCGAGGCGTTCTGCTCGTGATCGGCGTGCAGGATGAACAGCAGGTCCAGGGCCTTGGCCACGACCGGATTCATCTGCAACTGCTCGCTCGGCACCTCGAACATCATGTGCAGGAAGCGCTCGACATAGCCGAGGTTGTTGCGCGGGTAG
>NZ_AQOI01000515.1:0-9723 GCF_000364665.1 Xanthomonas sp. SHU 199 | reverse complement strand
GACCGCCCAGCCGATGGAGTAGCGGTAGGCGGCGGCGGCGATCGTCGGCACCTTGGCGATCAGGCGGATCGCGGCCAGGCGGCGCTGCTCCGGATCGTTGAGGTCGAGGGTGTCGTGGTAGAACGCCGACAGCGAGGCCACGGTACCGGCCATCATCGCCATCGGGTGCGCGTCGTGGCGGAAGCCGCCGAGGAAGTTCTTCAGCGACTCGTGCATCATCGTGTGATGCGTCACTTCGTGGTCGAACTTCTTGAATTCGTCGGCGGTGGGCAGCTCGCCGTTCATCAGCAGATAGGCCACTTCGAGGAAGTTGGACTTCTCGGCCAGCTGCTCGATCGGGTAGCCGCGGTACAGCAGCACGCCGTTGTCGCCGTCGATGTAGGTGATCGCCGACTTGCAGCTGGCGGTCGCGGTGAAGCCCGAGTCGTAGGTGAAGAGACCGGTCTCCTTGGTCAACTTGGAAATGTCGACGCAATCGTTGCCCAGGGTGGGCTTGAGTACCGGAAGAACGACCGACTTGTCGCCGGCGTTCAACGTGACCTGATCAAGATCGGACACAGTGTGCGCTCCTCGATGGAAGGCGCCTGTCCGATTACGTTGCGAACAGACGCGTGAAGGAAGTCCACGGCAATCGCCACGGATCGCGCCATTATCGCACAGCAGCATTTGCGTCGTCGCTCACCACCCACGTTGCACGATGGCGGCAGGAAAGCGACACAGCGTTGCATCCTCGCCGCACTTTCACGGAAGGATGACACCGGCGCGTCAACGCCAGGAAGACAGGATGTGGCGGATAGCAAAACGGCCGCGCAGGCGGCCGTCGCTTTACATCCGTTCGACGGTTCCGATCAGCGCGCGTAGCGCTTCTGGAACTTGTCGATGCGGCCGCTGGTGTCGATGACCTTGTGCTTGCCCGTGTAGAACGGGTGCGAAGCCGAGGAGATTTCGACCTTGATCAGCGGATACTCTTCGCCGTCCTCCCACTTGACCGTCTCTTTCGAGGACATGGTCGAACGGGTCAGGATCTTGAAATCGGAGGTGACATCGTGGAACACGACGTCGCGGTACTGGGGATGGATGTCGGCCTTCATGGGCTCGCACCGTAGGTGGCTGCTGGACAAGAGGGAAACTATAACAGCCCTGCCGCCCTGCACGCAACGTTTACGTGAAGGCAAGTGAGGTGACGGCTCGCGGCTGTTCTACCACTGGGGTCCCGCCCGGAACCGGGCGGGACCGCCAGGCTCAGCCGGCGCCGACCGCCGCGCGGGCCAGGCCCAGGAAACGGGCGTGGTCGTAGCGGATGAGCATGGTCGCGTTGTCCGGCAGGCCCAGCTGGCGGTTCCAGTCGACCAGGGTGGCGCCGCGGGTATGCACCCCGGACAGCTCGATCTGCATCGGCCGCGCCTGCACCTCCTCGGCGCCGTCGGGCTGCAGCGCCCAGGCCATCGCCAGCGCGTCGGCGGCGTACCAGTGCTCGCCGCGGGCGTCTTCCGACCACAGCCGGGTCTTGCGCGAGATCAGCTCGTAGAAGCGCGCCTTGGGCGCATCCACCGCCAGCCACTGCTCGACCTCGCGGTGCGGCAGGCCGTGCGCCACGGTCGCTTCCCAATCCGCCACTTCGATGTGCGGGAACGCCTTGAACACGATGTGCGCCGCCTCCGGATCGAAGGCGATGTTGAACTCGGCGGCCGGGGTGATGTTGCCGTGGCAGGTGATCGCCCCGCCCATCACCAGGAAGCGGCCGACGCGCTGCGGAAGGGTCGGGTCCAGCTTCAGCGCCAGCGCGATGTTGGTCAGCGGCCCCAGCGCGACCAGCAGCAGGCGCCCGGCGTACTGGTGCGACAGGCGCAGGATCGCCAGCGCGGCATGCTCGGCCTCGGCGCCGCGCGCGGCCGGCGGCAGGTCGACGTCGCCGAAACCGTCCTGACCGTGCACGTGCCCGGCGTCCACCGACGGGTGCAGCAGCGGATCGGCGCAGCCGGCGAACACCGGCACATCCTCGCGCCCGGCCACTTCGCACAGTTTCAGCGCGTTGCGCACGGTGTGGCGCAGGCCGACGTTACCGGCGGCGATGGTCAGCCCGACCACCTCGTGGCGCGGATCGGCGAAGGCCATCAGCAGCGCCAGCGCGTCGTCCACGCCGGGGTCGGTATCGATCAACAGGGGAATCTTGTCGCTCATGCGTCGCTTCGCTCGTCCATTCGGCCGCCGAGTCTGGCACTGCCGGGCAGGCATGGGAAGGCGCGGGGATTGGGGAGTCGGGATTCGCAAAGGCGACACCGCCACGTTTCTCCCCGAAGGAGCGGCCGCTTTTACGAATCCCCGCTTTCAACAGCCGAATGGCTGGTCATCCCCAATGCCGAATCCCAGCCCCTCACGCCCCGGCGAACCGCACCGCCCCACCGACCCAGCGCGCGACGATGCGGTCGGCCAGGACCGGCGCCTCCTCCAGCAGCCGGTCGGCCAGGGCGTGCACGCGCGGCAGCAGGCCGGCGTCGCGGGCCAGGTCGGCCACGCGGAACGCGGCCAGGCCGGTCTGGCGGGTGCCGAGCAGTTCGCCGGGACCGCGCAGTTCCAGATCCTTCTCGGCGATGACGAAGCCGTCGTTGGTCTGGCGCATGGTTTCCAGGCGCTGCCGCGCCATCGCCGACAGCGGCGCCTGGTACATGAGCACGCAGCTCGACGCCGCCGCGCCGCGCCCGACCCGCCCGCGCAACTGGTGCAGCTGCGCCAGCCCCAGGCGTTCGGCGTTCTCGATGATCATCAGCGAGGCGTTGGGCACGTCCACGCCGACCTCGATGACGGTGGTGGCGACCAGCAGGTCGATCTCGCCCTGCTTGAACGCGCGCATCGCCGCCTGCTTCTCCGCCGGCTTCATGCGTCCGTGGACCAGGCCCACGCGCAGTTCCGGCAACTGCGCCGACAACGCTTCGAAGGTGGCCTGCGCGGCGCTGGCCTCGAGCCGGTTGCCGGCGCCGCCGCCCTGCGCGGATTTCTCGTTGTCCTCGGCCTCTTCGATCAGCGTGCAGACCCAGTAGGCCTGGCGGCCTTCGGCGCAGGCCACACGGATGCGCTGCACCAGCTCGGGACGGCGCTCGGCGTTGAGCACGATGGTCTGCACCGGCGTGCGTCCCGGCGGCAGTTCGTCGATGGAGGAGACGTCCAGATCGGCATAGGCGGCCATCGCCAGGGTGCGCGGGATCGGCGTGGCGGTCATCACCAGTTGATGCGGCACGCCCGCACCGGAAGCGCCCTTGTCGCGCAGCGCCAGGCGCTGGTGCACGCCGAAGCGGTGCTGCTCGTCGACGATGGCCAGGGCCAGGTCGTGGAAGCGCACCGCCTCCTGCATCAGCGCGTGCGTGCCGACCACCACCTGCGCCTCGCCCGAGGCGATCTGCGCCAGGGTCGCGCTGCGTGCCTTGCCGGTGACCTTGCCGGCCAGCCAGGCCACGCGCACGCCCAGCGGCTCCAGCCAACCGCGCAGGTTGGCCAGATGCTGTTCGGCGAGCAGTTCGGTGGGCGCGGCCAGCGCCGCCTGCTTGCGCTTGTCCACCGCCAGCATCGCCGCCAGCGCGGCGACCACGGTCTTGCCGCTGCCGACGTCGCCCTGCACCAGCCGCAGCATCGGCGCCGGCCGCTCCAGGTCGGCGCGGATCTGCGCGAACACGCGTTGCTGTGCGCCGGTCAGTTGGAACGGCAGCGACTGCTGCAGGCGCTTGGCCAGCAGCCCGCGGCCGCGCAGCGACGGTGCCGGCTGGCACTGCATGGCGATGCGCTGGCGGCGCAGGCTCAGGTGATGCGCGAGCAGTTCCTCCAGCGCCAGGCGCTGCTGCGCCGGATGCAGGCCGGCGGCGAGCGCGGCCAGGTCGGCCTGCGGCGGCGGCCGATGCGCGACCAGCAACGCACTACGCAGCGACGGCAGGCCAAGTTCGCTCAGCAGCGACGCCGGCAGCAGTTCCAGTGCCGCCTCCTCCGGCAGCCGGTCCAGTGCCTGGCCGATCAGCCGGCGCACGGTCGCCGGACCGACACCCTCCACCGCCGGGTACACCGGATCCAGGCGATCGCCCAGCGCCGTATCATCGCCCTCGCCGAGGATCTGGTAGCTGGGATGCACGAACTCCAGCCCGTGCTGGCCCGGCTTGGGCGTACCGAAGGCGCGCAAGCGCGCGCCGACCGCGAACTGCGCCGCCTGCGCAGCACGGAACTGGAAGAAGCGCAGCACCAGGGTGCCGCGCGACTCATCGGCCACGGCCACGCGCAGCATCGGCCGGTAGCGGAAGCCGCGGTCCACCGCCTGCACCCGCCCCTCGATCTGGGCGGGCACGCCCGGCTGCAGCGCCGCCACCGTGGTCAGGCGAGTGCGGTCCTCATAGCGCAGCGGCAGGTGCAGCCACAGGTCCTGCAGGGTGGACAGGCCGCGCGCGGCGAATTTCTCCGCCAGCTTGGGACCGACGCCGGGCAGCGTGGTCAGCGGCGCCTCGCCTGCCGCCGACAGCGCCGGCGCCGGAACCTGCACGCGCGGCACGGCAGGGGATCAGTCCAGCACCATCACCGCGTCCACTTCGAAGCCCGCGCCCTTGGGCAGCGCCGAGACTTCGATGGTGGAGCGCGCGGGGAACGGCGCCTGGAAGTAGTCCTGCATGACCGCATTGACCTGCGCGAACTGCGCCAGGTCGGTGAGGTACAGCCCCAGGCGCACGATGCGGTCCAGCGAGCCGCCGGCCGCCTCGGCCACCGCCTGCAGGTTGTCGAACGCGCGGCGCGCCTGCGCGGCGATGTCGCCGGCGACGATCTCGCCGGTGGCCGGATCCAGCGGGATCTGCCCGGAGAAGTACACAGTGTTGCCGGCGCGCACGGCCTGCGAATACGGGCCGATCGCGGCCGGTGCACGGTCGGTATGGATGATCTGGCGGGACATGGCGACTCCGTTGGAAGAATGTCCGCCTAGTTTAGCTGGCGTGCACGGCTGGGGATTGGGGATTGGGGAGCATGACCGTGACAGGATCGCGACCAAGCGTTTTTTCGCAGGCGTCGACTGTCATACAACCGCGTTGGCAGGCGGCGCGGACGATGCCCGATCACGTGCACTGGCACGAAACCCCAGTCCATTCCTTGTGGGAGCGGCTTCAGCCGCGACGAGTGAAGCAGAAGCCGCCTGACACCATCACGCGTCGGGACTGAAGTCCCTCCCACAAGAACTCCCGACCCATTCCGCCCAGCACCGCCTACTGGCGCCGCACGCTCTGCACCGCATTCAAGCGCCGCAGCCGGCGCATCACTTCGGCCAGGTGGTTACGGTCGCGCACCTGGATGTTGAAGCGCAGCACCGCGGCGTTGAAGTCGCGGTCCAGGTAGTCGACACGCTCGATGTTGGACTGGCTCTGCGCGATCGCCGCGGCCAGCTGCGCCAGCACGCCGGTGCGGTTCTCCACGTCCACCACCAGCGCGGTGTCGTAGTCGCCGATCACGCTGGTATCCCAGCCGATCGGCACCCAGCGCTCGGGCGACTTGCGCAGTTCGGCCAGGTTCGGACAGTCCAGGCGATGCACCACGATGCCCTTGCCGGCGGTGTGGTAGCCCATGATCTCGTCGCCGGGAATCGGCTGACAGCAATTGGCGAAGCTGACCACGCCGCGCTCGGTGCCGTTGATCAGGATCTTTTCCTGCGAGTGCTTGGAATGGCCGCCGCCGCGCAGTTCGGCATACGCCATCAGCGCCTGCGCGGCCTGGTTGGGCATCCAGTTGCCCAGGGCCACGTCGGCCAGCAGCGCCTCCAGGCGCGGGTAGCGGTGCTCGCTGAGGAACGAATCAAGGCGCCCCTTGGGCAGCCGCTCCAGCGAGCTGTCCATCGCCTCCAGCGCGCGATCGAGCATGCGATGGCCGAGCTGCACCGCGTCCTCGTGTTCGAGCTGCTTGAGCTGGTGGCGGATCGCGGTGCGCGCCTTGCTGCTGACCACGAACTCCAGCCACTGCGGCTTGGGCGTGGCCGAGCGCGCGGTGATCACTTCCACCGTCTGTCCGCTGACCAGCTTGGTGCGCAACGGCACCAGCTTCTTGTCCACGCGCGAGGCCACCGCGCGGTTGCCGACGTCGGTATGCACCGCATAGGCGAAGTCCAGCGCGGTGGAGTTGCGCGGCAGCGCCAGGATCTTGCCCTTGGGCGTGAACAGGTAGACCTCGTCCGGGAACAGGTCGACCTTGACGTTGTCCAGGAACTCCAGCGACGAGCCGGCGGCGCGCTGCGATTCGATCAGCTCGACGATCCACGCATGCGCGCGGCTCTGCGCGCTGTTGGGCGAATCGCCGCCGAACTTGTAGGTCCAGTGCGCGGCGACGCCGCGTTCGGCGATCAGGTCCATTTCCTCGGTGCGGATCTGCACCTCGATCGGCGAGCCGTAGGGCCCGAACAGCACCGTATGCAGCGACTGGTAGCCGTTGGCCTTGGGTATGGCGATGAAGTCGCGGAAGCGCGCATCCAGTGGCTTGAAGGTGGCATGCACCGCGCCGAGGGCGTGGTAGCAGTCGGGCACGCCGCGCACCACCAGGCGGAAGCCGAACACGTCCATCACCTGGTCGAAGGATTTGTTCTCGTCGCGCATCTTGTTGTAGATGCTCCACGGCGTCTTGATCCGGCTCACCAGCCGGTGCTCCAGCCCTTCCTTGGCCAGGCGCTGCGACAACTGCACTTCCACCTGCGCCATCGACTCGCGGCGCACCACCGGCTGGCTGCGGATGTGTTTTTCGATGATCGCGTGGCGCCACGGATGCAGCGCGCGGAAGCCGAGGTTCTGCAGCTCGGACTTCATCAGGCTCATGCCCAGGCGCTGGGCGATCGGCGCGTAGATCTCCAGGGTCTCTCGGGCGATGCGGCTGCGCGCCTCGGCGCTCTGCGCGCCCAGCGTACGCATGTTGTGCAGGCGATCGGCGAGCTTGATCATGATCACGCGCAGGTCGCGCGACATCGCCAGCAACATCTTGCGGAAACTTTCGGCGGCCGCTTCCTGGCGGTCGCGGAACTTGAGCTTGTCCAGCTTGGTGACGCCGTCGACCAGTTCCGCCACCGCCTCGCCGAACTCGGCGGCCAGCTCGGCGCGGGTCAGCGGCGTGTCTTCGATGGTGTCGTGCAGGATCGCCGCGATCAGCGCCTCCACGTCCAGGCCCAGTTCGGCCAGCACCCCGGCCACCGCCACCGGATGGGTGATGTAGGGCTCGCCGGACTTGCGGGTCTGCCCCGCGTGCGCGGCCGCACCGACCTCCCAGGCGCGGCGCAGCAGCGGGATCTGCTCGGGCGGCAGATAGCTGGCGCTGCGTTCGAGCTGCAGGACGTAGTCGGGGACCGCCTCGTCGGCCGACGATGGCGCGGCGTGGGCGACCTGGGCAGAAGGGCCTGGGTTCATGCGGAAAGACTATGCCAGCGGCGCGTGGACGGCAAACCCGCAAAACGAAACAGCCCGCGGATGCGGGCTGTTCGCAGGACGATCGCGACGCGGGACGCGATCAGTCGTCGTTCTTGGACATGTCCTCGTCGGCCACCACTTCGGCCGCGGCCCATTCCAGGGCTTCGCGCTCGGCGCGCTCGCGTTCGGCCTTCTCGACCTCGTCGATCAGCGCGTTGTCGATCTTGCGCGCGGCGATCTCGCGCAGCGCCAGCACGGTCGGCTTGTCGGCCGACTCGGTGTTGTCGAGGGTGGCCTGCACGCCGTTGGCGAGCTGGCGGGCGCGCTTGGACGCCATCATGACCAGTTCGAAACGGTTGTTAACGACTTCCAGGCAATCTTCTACGGTGATGCGGGCCATGCGGGCTCCCGGCGGGCCGGCGGCGGCCACGCGTTCGAATGAGGGAAAGGGCGGGGATTGTAGGGCGGCAACCGCCCGAGATCAACCCCACCCCATTCAGTTCCCTTTGGAATCAGCCAGTTGGCTGTTCCTGCAGGAGGGTATCGATCAGTGCGGCATGGCGCTGCTGCTGCTGCGGCCGGCGCAGGCGGCTGGCGACGAAGATCGCGCACATCTCGTCCACCGCGGTGTCGAAATGCTCGTTGACGATCACGTAGTCGAAGTCGGCGTAGTGCGACATCTCCTCGCGCGCGGCGGCCAGCCGCTGCGCGATCACCGCCTCGCTGTCCTGGCCGCGCTTGCGCATGCGCTGCTCCAGGGCCTCGCGCGACGGCGGCAGGATGAACACGCTGACCGCATCCGGCACCTTGGCCCGCACCTGGCGCGCGCCCTGCCAGTCGATCTCCAGCAGCACGTCGTGGCCGGCGGCCAGCTGCGGCTCCACCGACTGCCGCGCGGTACCTTTCCAGTCGCCGTGCACGCGGGCGTACTCGAAGAAGTCGCCGGCATCGATCATCCGCTGGAACTCGTCGGCGGAGACGAAATGGTAGTGCTCGGCATGGCGTTCGCCCGGCCGCGGCGCGCGCGAGGTGAACGAGATCGACAGCGCGATCTGCGGGTCGCGCGCCAGGGTGGCGTTGACGATGCTGCTCTTGCCGGCGCCGGACGGGGCCGCCACGATGTAGAGAGTGCCACGCATCGCTCGGGTCTCGGCGTCGACGGTCGGGCGGCGCACGATACCAGTCCCAGCCGCGACCGCAAGCCGGCGCGCATGTCGCGCCTGACACTGGCGCGCCGGCCGCCTCCGCAGCGGGGCGGCAAGCGCATGATGAACAAGCGATTTCCAAGGGCGACCGGTCTCGGCCGTCGCGCTGCGCGCGCCGGCGCCGACAGGCGGCACAATATCGCCGCAATTGAGAATGACTATCACCCGCACTAGACTGCCGGTCTTCCACACGGTTTCCGGGATGGATGCCATGCCCCTTTCCTCTCCCCCGCCCGGCCCTGCACCGCTGGTGGAGGCGCTGGAACGCCAGTACGAGGAGCTGCAGCGCTACGCCGCGCGCAAGTACGCGGGGGCGGCCGGCGATCTGGTGCACGATGCCTGGATCCGCCTGGCCACGCGCGGCGCCGGCACCGGGGGCGCCGAGGCTGTGCGCGACCCGGGACGCTACCTGCGCACGGTGATCGATAACGTCGCCAACGACCAGGGCCGCGTGACCGCATCGCGCAGCCGCTTCCTTGCCGCCAACGACACCAGCCACGAGGTGCCCAGTCCGGCGCCCTCGCCCTACCAGAGCGCGCTGAGCCGGCAGGAGTACGCCGTGCTGCTGCAGGCGATCCGCGACCTGCCGCCGCAGGCACGGCGCGTCTTCGTGCTGTTCCGCGGCCGCAACATGAGCACCGCGCAGATCGCAGCGCATCTGGACATCTCCCCGCGCACGGTCGAAAAACACATCGCCGTGGCCGTAACCCATTGCCGACGCCGCTTGCGCGAGGCCGGCCGCGAGATTTGACGGCACCGCCGGGGGAACCGGCGCTGTCGACCCGTCGTCCCGTACATAGCCCGGCATCCGTCTGCGCTGATGCCCGACCCATTCCTTGACGGATAGGCAACCGATGACCGCCCCTCACTCACCCGATGACAGCCTGCTCGATGACAGCGTGTTCGAACAGGCGGTGCACTGGACCTTGCGCCTGGACCCGGATGCCGATGACGCCACTTGGCGCGCCCATGCCGCGTGGCTGGCGCTGGCGCCGGCGCTGCATGCGCAGGCGATGGCCGAGGCACGCGCGCTGCTCGGCGTGCTGCACGCCCCAGCCGCGGCCATCGGCGACGAACTGGGCATCGACCTCGCCCCGCCCGTCTCTGCCGCTGCCGTCGCG
>NZ_AQOI01000514.1:0-1010 GCF_000364665.1 Xanthomonas sp. SHU 199 | reverse complement strand
AGGCGATATCCAGTTGCCGCGCCTGCGCGCCGGTGCCCGGCATCGCCACCGCGGCACCGCCCTGCCACAGCGCCGCGGCGTCGGCCGCGGACACGCCACGCAACTGCACGGCGCCGGCACCCAGCGGCTCCATCTCGTAGATCGACACGCCCCAGTCGGCGCTGCGCGCGGGCGCAGCCAGGCGCAGGTAGCGGGCCAGCTGCGGCGCGAAGAACACGGTCTCGGTGCCGCCCAGCGAGTCGGCCATCGTGTACACCGTGTCCCAGCGCTGGCCATCGCGCGAGGTCTGCAGCAGGAAGCCTTCCGGATTGGAGGTGTCCCATTGCAGGCGCACGCCGCCGATCTGCGCGGCGCGGCCCAGGTCGATCTGGAACCAGTGGCCGGGACTGAAGGCGCCGGCGGTACGGGTGCTGGCGTCGCCGTCGATCAGATAGCCGATCGCCTGCGCCTTGACCTGCTTGGAGGAACTGGACGCCTGCCATTGCGCACGCGGCGGCAGGCGGCCGTCCTGCGCCTGCACCGGGGCCGTCATCGCAAGTCCGTACAGGACTGCGGACAACACCCAGGCGCAGCGGCGCGCGCCACCGTGACCGAGCACTCGGATGATCTCTGACGAATATCGCACTGGGTCCCCCGGCCAGCACCGCCTCAATCGAGGTGGGCGGACGTTAGCAGCAACTGCAAGCGGTTACATGATGCGTTGCAACATCCGCAATCCACTGGCACATCTGGCCATACGCCGACATGCCTGTCCCGACGCCCCAACGCCGGGTCATGAAATGTCCCGCCGCGACAAGCCCAGCCCCCTGGCTGCCTGCCGGTCGTCCCCGCACCGCCGCCCCGCCCGGCTTGCCGGAATCGCCCGCGCCCAGCAAGATGCGGGACGTTTTGGGGAACGAGCCCGCATCGTATGTCGTCCTGCCCGACCCGGGTCATCTCCTCGCGCGCGCTGTGCGTCCTGCTGTTGGCGATGCTCGCCCTGGCCGTGGGCGGATGCAAGCGCGCGCCCG
>NZ_AQOI01000513.1:0-2075 GCF_000364665.1 Xanthomonas sp. SHU 199 | reverse complement strand
CGGCGCCGGCATCCAGCGCGTCGCCGGGCTGCCACTGCGCCGGCACCGGTCCGTCGCGCAGGTAGGCCAGCGCCGCCAGCGCGTCGTAGGAGTGCCCGGCCAGGGCGATGCGCGCACCCTGCGGCGCATCCAGGCCCAGCACCTGCGCGCGCGGCGGCGTCACGAACAGGTAGTGCCGCTGCCCGGTGGCCTCGGCGAAACCGAGGTAGGACGGTTCGGTGCTGCTGTCCAGCGCCATCACTGCACGGGTGCGGCCGTTGCCGTCGTCGAGCAGGACCGGGCGCCCGGCACGCAACTCCGATGCCGCGCGTTCGCTGCGGATCGCGGCAGGATCGCCGAAGGCGTGCGCGGAAGGGGCGGTGGGGCTGGTCATGCACGACTCCAGATGGGGATCGGCGGCGCCGCTTCAAGGCTGCCGCATCCGGTCGCGGCGGCACCGGCGCGGCGCCGGCAGGCGCATGGCGCCCGGCACCATTGTCGCGCGCTTTGCCTGTCCCGCCAGCCCGCGGGCGATGGAACGCACTGTGCCCGGCCGCACGGCATCGCCGATGCAACCGGATGCGGCGTTCCCGGCAATGCCGCCGCCGGCGCTGGGCGGGTGTGCACGCGCCGCCGGTTGCTTGCTACTGTGCGGCATCGCGTCCCTTCCGGCCCCACGCCCGCATGCAACTCGTCGATTGCACCGAAGCGCGCCACGCGATGGCGATCCTGGAGATCTTCAACGACGCCATCGTCCATTCCACTGCGCTGTACGACTACCGGCCGCGCCCGCCGGAGAGCATGGCGGCCTGGTTCGCGACCAAGCGTGCCGGCAACTTCCCGGTGCTGGGCCTGGAGGACGCCGACGGCACGCTGGTCGGCTTCGCCAGCTACGGCACCTTCCGCGCCTGGCCGGCGTTCAAGTACAGCGTCGAGCACTCGGTCTACGTGCACCGCGACCATCGCGGCCGCGGCGCGGGGCGGCGCCTGCTGCAGGCGCTGATCGAGACTGCGGAGGCGCGCGGCGTGCACGTGCTGGTCGGCGGCATCGACGCCAGCAATGCCGGCAGCATCGCCCTGCACGAGCAACTGGGCTTCGTGCACGCCGGCACCGTGCGCGAGGCCGGCTTCAAGTTCGGCCGCTGGCTGGACCTGGCGTTCTACCAGCGCATCCTCGCCGGCCCGGCGCAGCCGCACGACGACTGACGCGGGCTCCGCCTCGGGCGAACGCGCTAGTGCGGATGGCGCTCGGTGGCGTAGGGATTGGGCTCGGCCGGGTCCGGACGCAGGGTGTAGCGCTTGTAGGTCCATTGGTACTGCGCCGGGTCGCGCCGCGCCACCCGCTCCACGCCCGCGTTGAGCGCGGTGGCCGCGCGCAGCGGGTCGGCATCGGCGATGTCCGGCGGCGCCGGCTGCACGTGCAGGGCGAACTCCAGGTCGTTGCCGACGCGCTCGCACCAGGCGAACAGCACGGTGGCGCCGGTGCGCTCGGCCAGGCGGTTGACCAGCGTCATGGTCAGCGCCGGCACGCCGAAGAACGGCGCGAACACGCCATCGCCGGCCTTGGGCTGCTGGTCGGGCAGGATGCCGACCGCGCCGCCGTCCTTGAGCGTCTTGAACAACTGCCGCACCGCCGGGCCCTCGGCGCGCACCTGGCGCACCCGCTCGCCGCTGCGGACCAACTGCAGGAAGGCATCGCCGACCGCCGACTCCGGCGCCTTGTAGACGATGGCGATGTCGCCGCGCGAGGCCAGCCACTGGTTGAGCAGCTCCCAGTTGCCGAAATGCGGCGCAGCCACGATCACCCCGCGGCCGGCGGCCAGCGCCGCGTCGTACAGCTCCTGGCCGTGGCGCAGGCGCAGCCGCGCCAGGTTCTGTTGCGGCGGCCGGGTCCACAGCGCCAGCGTCTCGAACGCCTGCCGCGCGGTCGAGCGCAGCACCTCGCGCTGCAGGGCCACGCGCTCGCTGGGCAGCAGCTCCGGATAGGCCAGCTCCAGGTTGCGCCGGACCACCCGGCTCTCGCGCGCGTCCAGGCGCAGCCACAGCCCGGCCAGGCCGTCGGCCAGGCGGCGCAGCCACGGCCACGGCAGGGGGGC
>NZ_AQOI01000512.1:0-5263 GCF_000364665.1 Xanthomonas sp. SHU 199 | reverse complement strand
GCAAGCGCTCTCCCAGCTGAGCTATGGCCCCACGTGCTGCGAGGAGCGGAATATTAACGATCGTGATCGGCACACGCAAGCGTTTTTTTCAGAACGTTCGCGACGCCGCACACGCCCTCGCCACGACCGGCAGCATCCGCGCGCACGCCTGCATTGCGCGACGTCTGCGCCTCACGTCCAACGATGGCGGCGACCTGCGGAACTCGCCGCACACGGCGCCAATCCGCCTCCGCAGCCCTCCGCCACTCGTGTCGATGATTGCCGATATCGGCACAACGGGTGGATCTGCGCGCCCCTTGCGCGGTCGGCAGCAACCGAATGCTTCGCCTAGCGTGCGACGCACATATAGAGATGTGCTCGGGAAGTACCCATGGCCACTGCCATTCCCCCGCCTCCTCCAACGACGGCAAATGCAGATGCGCTGGCGGCGCGGCCGAACTGTCGGCTATACTCCGCGGCCGCGCCGAAGTGGCGGAATCGGTAGACGCAGCGGACTCAAAATCCGCCGCCCTTAAAAGCGTGTGGGTTCGAGTCCCACCTTCGGCACCAGGACTGACGGCAGCTTCGGCTGCCGTTTGTTTTTTGCGCGACCGCCGCGGCGCACGTCGACGTCGATCACAGGTAAACGCTTCATCTTCCTGCGCCCGTTTGTCTAGGCGGTGGCAGTGACGGTCCCGCTATACTTTCCGTTCCCAAACCTTAACGAGCAAGCGATGTCGGCATTGCGGGGCCTGCGTATCCTGGTGGTCGAGAACGACGAAATGAACGCCACGCTGCTGGAGTTGCAGCTTGCCCAGGCCGGTGCCGAGGTGGTCGGCATCGCCGCATCCGTGCAGCAGGCCCTTGCGCTGATCGACAGCGAGCGCCCGGACCGGGCGGTGCTCGACTTCCGCCTCTCCGCCGGCGAGACCAGCGAACCGGTGGCCCGGGCGCTCAGCGAACGTGGCACCCCCTTCGTGCTCGCCACCGGCGTGGCCGCCGACGCGCTCCCTCCCGGTTTCGCCGCCGGCGTGGTGCTGACCAAGCCGTACCTGTCCGAGCAGCTGATCAAGGCATTGCAGGACGCTCACGCCAAGACGACCGCGCGCCCCTGAGAATCCTCGGCCGTAAGCCCGCCGCCTGGCGGGAACGCTTCGAGGAACTCCGCCATCAACGCCAAGGACTGTTCGCCGCCTCCTGTCCGGTTTCCCGCCGGCAGCGCCACGGGGGCCTTGCTGCGCGCCATCGATTGGCGTGAGCACGAACTGGGCCCGATGGAGCACTGGCCGCGGAGCCTGCTCACCGCGCTGTCGATCTGCCTGAACTCGCGGTTCCCGATGGCGGTGCGCTGGGGCGAGCGCCAGTTCAACCTGTACAACGACGCCTACGTGCCGATCCTCGGGTTGCGGCACCCGCAAGGGTTCGCGCGGCCGATGGAAGAGGTATGGCCGGACGTCTGGCCCGAGGTGCGGGCGCAGGCCGACCAGGTGATGGCCAGCGGCGAATCGACCTGGAACGAACATATTCCGTTGACGATGATGCGCAACGGCTACAGCGAGCAGGTGTATTTCACCTTCTCCTACAGCCCGCTGTTCGACGACGAGGGCCGCATCGCCGGCGTGCTGTGCGTGTGCACCGAGGACACGGCGCGGATCACCCTGGCGCGCGAACGCGACACGCTGCTGAAGGCGCTGGACGCGCAACGTGCGCAGATGGCCGACGCCTTCGAGCAATCGCCGGCGGCGCTGGCGATCCTGCGCGGCCCGGATTACGTGATCCAGACCGTCAACAGGCGCTACCAGCAGCTGGTCGGACCGCGCGAGGTGGTCGGCCGGCCGCTGACCGAGGCCATCCCCGAAATCCAGCAACAGGGCGTCATTGGCCTGCTCGACAACGTCCGCACCAGCGGCGTGCCGTTCATCGACGAGTCGATGACCTTCCAGCTGTGCCGCAGTCCGCACGAAGCGACCTCGGAGACCACGCTGGAATGCGTGTACCAGCCGATGCACGACGCCGAGGGCCGGGTCAGCGGAATCCTGGTGCACGGCATCGACCGCACCGAACAGGCGCGCGCGCAGGCGCACGACAGCTTCCTGCTGATGCTCGAGGACACCCTGCAGAACCTGCACAGCACCGAAGCCATCTGCGAGACCGGTGCCGCCCTGCTCGGCCAGCACCTCGGCGCCAATCGCTGCGCCTACGCGATCGTCGAGGCCGATGAGGACGTGTTCGACGTGCGCGCCGACTACGTCGACGGCGCCTCGCACCTGACCGGGCGCTCGCGCTTCAGCGATTTCGGCAGCGACCTGCTGGACTGCATGCGCGAAAACCGGCCGTGGGTGGTGCAGAACACCGAGACCCACCAGCCGCCGATGCGTCTGGACGACCCGAACTACCGTCGCCTGGGCATGCGCGCCGTGCTGACCGCACCGCTGCACAAGGCCGGCCGCCTGGTGGCCGCGATCGGCGTGCACCACGCCCAGCCGCGCGTGTGGACCTCGGCCGAGATCGAGCTGGTGCGGCTGGTGGCGGCGCGCTGCTGGGAATCGATGCAACGCGCGGGCGCGCAAAGCGCACTGACCAGCAGTGCCGCGCGCCTGAGCGAACTGGCCGATGCGATGCCGCAGATCGTGTTCACCGCCATGCCCGACGGCCACGTCGACTACTTCAACCGCCGCTGGTACGAGTACACCGGGCTGCCGGTCGGCGAGGCCGGCTACGACAGCTGGCGCCATGTGCACACCGAGGAAGGCCTGGCGCGGGTGATGGAGGTGTGGCCGGAAGCGCTGCGCAGCGGCAAGCCGTACGAGATCGAGTACCCGCTGCGCCGCCACGACGGCGAATACCGCTGGCATCTCGGCCGCGCCCTGCCGATCCGCGACGACAGCGGCCGCATCGTGCGCTGGATCGGCACCAATACCGACATCCACGACCGCCGTCTGGTCGAGCAGCGCCTGCAGGAAAGCGAACTGCGCTTCCGCCAGCTGTGCGACAACGCACCGGTGATGATCTGGATGTCCAACGCCGACGGCGACTGCGAATACATCAGCCGCCAGTGGTATCTGTTCACCGGGCAGAGCGAGCAGGAGGCGCTGGGCAGCGGCTGGCAGGAAATGATCCATGCCGACGACCTGGCCACGGTCGGCCGCACCCTCGCCCGAGCCTGCGCCGACCGCCGCGCCTACACCGTGGAATACCGCCTGCGCCGCCACGACGGCGAGTACCGCTGGTGCGTGGACACCGCCACGCCGCGCTTCAGTTCGTCCGGCCAGTTCCTGGGCTTCATCGGTTCGCTGCTGGACATCTCCGAGCGCAAGCGCATCGAGAATGCCACCACCGCCGAGCGCGCGGCGCTGGAGATGATCACCACCGGCAAGCCGCTGAGCACGGTGCTGGAGGCGATCGCGCGCGGCATCGAGTCGCAGAGCGATGTCGGCCTGCGCTGCACCATCATGCTGGTCGACGAGCACCGCCAGTGCCTGCTGGAAGGCGCCGCGCCGAGCATGCCGCCCGCCTTCCGCAAGGCAGTGCAGCGCCTGCCGATCGACCCCAACACCGGCTGCTGCGGGCGCGCCGCCTACCTGCGCCGGCAGGTGCTGTGCAGCGACGTGCGGGTGAACCCGCATTGGCAGGCGTATCTGGCGACCGCCCTGGAGGCGGACATCGTCGCCTGCTGCTCGACGCCGATCCTGGCCAGCGATGGCGAAGTGCTGGGCGTAGTCGCGCTGTACTACCCGTTCGTGCACTACCCCAACCCGCACGAACAGGATCTTGCGCGCTCCGCCTCGCACCTGGCCGGCATCATCATCGAGCGCCGCGGCACCGACCTGCGCCTGCAGCAACTGCTCGCCGCCGAGCAGAGCGCGCGCAGCGAGGCCGAACGCGCCAGCCGCATGAAGGACGAGTTCCTGGCCACGCTCAGCCACGAGCTGCGCACGCCGCTCAACGCCATCCTGGGCTGGTCGCGGCTGATGCAGGACGATGCGGTGCGCGAGAAGGACCTGAGCAAGGGCCTGGAGGTGATCGAGCGCAGCGCGCATTCGCAGGCGCAGATCATCGACGACCTGTTGGACATGAGCGCCATCCTGTCCGGCAAGGTCCGCCTGGAGGCCGGCGAGCTGGACCTGCGCGCACTGCTCAGCGAGACCATCGATGCGGCGCGCCCCGGCGCGCAGAACAAGGGCATCGACATCGTGCTGGTCGCCGACGAAGCGACCGCCCTGCCCTATCTGGGCGATCGGGTGCGGCTGCAGCAGGTGCTGACCAACCTGATCGGCAACGCCATCAAGTTCACCCCCAGCGCCGGCACGGTCACGGTGACCCTGGACAGCACCAGCACCCACGTCCGCATCGCCGTCGGCGATACCGGCATCGGCATCGACCCGGCGTTCCTGCCGCACGTGTTCGACCGCTTCCGCCAGGCCGACGCGAGCAGCACGCGCAGCGCTGGCGGCCTCGGCCTGGGCCTGGCGATCGCCAAGCAGCTGGCCGAACTGCACCAGGGACAGTTGTCGGTCAGCAGCGACGGCGTCGGCCTCGGCGCAACCTTCACCCTGCTGCTGCCGCGCAACGACGTGCAGAGCCTGGATCCGATCCGCCGTGGCAACGATACCGCCCTGTCCGGCGGCATGCTGCGGCGCGACGGCATTCGCCTGGATGGCGTACGCGTGCTGGTGGTGGACGACGACATGGATTCGCGGGGCGTCACCCAGCGCTTCCTGCAGGAAGCCGGTGCCGTGGTCGAGGCCGCGGTCTGCGCCGACGATGCCGAAGCGCTGCTGCGCGAACGGCCCTATGCGCTGCTGGTCAGCGACGTCGGCATGCCGCGCCGCGACGGCCACAGCCTGATCCGCAGCATCCGCGCCCGTGGTGTCGGCGCAGCCAGCCGCATCCCGGCCATCGCGCTGACCGCCTACGTGCGCAGCGAGGATCGCGCGCTGGCCCTGGAGGCCGGCTTCGATGCGCACCTGGGCAAGCCGGTGGATCCGGTCAAGCTGCTCGGGCTGGCCGCATCGCTGGTGGCGCCGGCACCGGCCGCGCTCGCCACCGACCAGAGCCAACGCGCCGAATCGGCCTGAGTCGGCGCTGCGCGGCTGCACCGTGCGGCCGGCACTGGATGCACCGGCGCGAGCGCGCCGGATTTTTTCTGCTGGAACCTCAGCTGCGCTTGGCGCGCGCGAACGCGTCGGCCAGCGCGCTGTTGACCGGCGCCGCGGCAGCCGGCCGCGGCTTGGCATTGCCACCGCCCGCATTGCCGCGCCCGTCGCGCTCGCGTCGCGGGGGG
>NZ_AQOI01000511.1:0-1036 GCF_000364665.1 Xanthomonas sp. SHU 199 | reverse complement strand
CGGGCGGCAGCGCCGCGGCGACCGCCTGGTCCATGCGCGCGACATCGTCGGTGCGTGCCTCATGGTCGGCATGTTGCTGCGCGGCGTCGCTCAACTGCAGGCGCCGGCGCCAGTCGATGTCCTCGCCGCGGCGCCAGCCGCGCAGAGTCGGCAGGTCATGAGTGGTGGTGGTGGCGAGTGCGTCGGGGCGCCACTGTGCCGGTGGCAGGAACGCGCCGGCGCGGTCGCGGGTGAACAGCAGCACGTCGATGCCCATCACCCCGCGGCGCGACAGTTCCGCGCGGATGCCGTCCGGCACCACGCCCAGGTCCTCGCCGATCACGATCGCGCGGTGTCGCCAGGACTCCAGCGCGAGCAGGCGCAGTAGGTCGTGCAGCGGATAGCGCAGGTACACGCCGGTGGAGGAGGGTGCGCCGCGCGGAATCACCCACAGCCGCAGCAGGCCGAGGATGTGGTCGATGCGCACGCCGCCGCGATCGCGCATCACCGCGCGCAGCAGTTCGATGAACGGCGCGAAGCCGGTGGCGCGCAGCGCGGTCGGCGCATAGCCGCAGATGCCCCAGGCCTGGCCATCGCCGTTGAACGCGTCCGGCGGCGCGCCCAGTTCCAGCCCCTGCAGCACCGCCTGCGGCCATGCGGCGGCTTCGGCGCCATGCGCGTCGAAGCCCACCGCCAGGTCGGCGATCAGGCCGATGCCCATGCCGTCGGCGCGTGCTTGCCGCTGCACGTCGGCCCAACTGCGCGCGGCCAACCACTGCGCGAAGCGGTGCAGGCCCGGATCGGCATCGCCGAAGTCCTGCGCGGCGAACGCGGCATGCGCATGCAGGGCGCTGCCGCCATCGCGTTCGAACGCGGCCAGGTCGGCGTGCAGGGCGGCATCGGCCTGATCGAAGTCGGCATGCAGTTGCCGCAGCCACTGCCACTTCAACGCAGCCGAGGCCGGCCAGTCGATCAGCGGCCGCGCCTGCGCCTCGGCGAACGCCTGCGCCAGCCCGGCTGCCTCCAGCGCGCGCTGCGCGGCCGCGGCGCCGAGCAC
>NZ_AQOI01000510.1:0-3717 GCF_000364665.1 Xanthomonas sp. SHU 199 | reverse complement strand
CGGCGCCAGCTCGCCCCACACCCGCACGCGGTCGCCCGGTGCCAGGCTGCGCTCGGCATCGCCGCGCACCAGCAGCGCGTCGGCGGTCAGCGGATCGTCGTCGCCGGCGTCCTGCACCAGGTAGCCGCTGCCGCCGGCCTCCACCCGCGCGGTGACCACGCCCTCGAACACCACGCCCTGCGCCTGCGGCCCCGGCCGCAACTGCCCGATCGGCAGCAGCGTCGGCGGCGTCAGCGCCTGCGCGGCGGGGGCTGCGACCAGCAGCAACAACGACAACAACGATGGCGGCGGCATGCGCATGCGATCACTCTCCTTGTTTGCGCCGGCACGCGACGGGCGCGGAAACGAATGCGCCGCCCGAAGGCGGCGCAGTGGCGTGCGGGAGGCGCAAGGTTACTTCAGGTTGGCCAGCATCCAGTCCACGGTGGCGTGGATCTGCTCCTCGGTCAGCCCGGGATTGCCGCCCTTGGGCGGCATGATGCCGCCGTCGGGGCCGGTGTAGCCCTCGATGGCGTGCTTGTAGAGCGTCTCCTTGCCCTGCGCGATGCGCTTGTCCCAATGCGCGTGGTCCAGCGTCGGCGCCTTGCCCACGCCGGTGGTGTGGCAAGCGGTGCACAGGTTGTTGAAGATGGTCTTGCCGTCGGTGGTGCCGCCGTAGGCCGCCTGCGCCGAGGCCTTGGCCAGCGCCGCCGCCTGTGCCGCCGCTTGCGCCGCGGCACCGGTGCTGCCGGCGTAGACCGCGCCGACCGGGGCGATGCGCTCCTCGGTGCGCTTGAGCGCCACCGGCGACACCTCCGGCGGGATGGCCCGCTGCAGGTAATGCGCGAACACGATCAGGCCGAGGGTGATCAGCACCAGCAGGCCGATCACCATCGAGAAGCGCTTGAGAAATTCGAGGTCGTAATTCCGCACATCACACCCCTTTGGCACGTGGTAATCCGGACCACCGCTACGCGACCGAGTATAGCCAGCGTTTGCGCCGCGCGGCACGCCGGGAGCACACGGAATCGCAGGCGATGCGTGCTGCATCGCAGCAGTTCGGCGCAGGCGGCGCGCCCGGTCGCGCTCAGGCGCTGCCCACCGCGCGCAGGCAGAACCCGCACACGGCCTCGACCAGGCGCTCGCTGTCGCGCGGGCCGTCGCGGCTGGGCGCGGTCGGGCCGACCAGGGCCTCTGTGTAGGCGCCGACCAGGCACGCCGCGGCCGCCTCCAGGTCCTGCGCGGGGAACTCGCCCGCGGCCACGCCGTCGGCCAGGATGCCCTTGAACACGTCGCCGAGCAGGCGCCGGCAGCGGATGCGCTCGGCGTCCACCTCCGGTTCCACCGGTTCGGCGATGAAGGCGTAGGCCAGGCCGGGGCCGGCCAGGGCGCGGCGCACGAACGAGGCGATGGCATCGCGCAGGCGCTGCGCGGCCGGCGCCGGTGCGGCGGCGATGGCGCGCAGGATGGTCAGCTCGTGCTCCACGGCGGCGGTCAGCACCTCCACGAACAGTTCGGCCTTGGACGGGAAATGCCGGTAGATCAGCCCGGTGGAGACCCCGGCCTCGGCCGCGACCGCGGTCACCGGGGCGCCGCGGAAGCCGTCGGCGGCGATCAGCCGGCGCGCCGCCAGCAGGATCCGCTGGCGGTTGCCGGCGAGGCGTTCTTCCATCAGGGCGGAGCGTTTGTAGGCCATGGCGTGATTCTAAGTTCAATTAATGAATTTCTGTTCACTTCTTTGCCGTTCCCGGCTACGCTGGGCGCTCTTGCCCGGCGCGGGTCCGATTCTAGGCGCCGCCGGCCACCCGCCATTCCCGGAGTTGCCGCCATGCTGATGCCGTCGTTGAATTTCGAGTTGGGCGAGGAGGTCGACCTGCTGCGCGACAGCGTCGCCGCTTTTGCCGCGCGCGAGATCGCGCCGCTGGCCGAGCAGGCCGACCGCGACAACGCCTTTCCCGCGCCGCTGTGGCGCAAGCTCGGCGAACAGGGGCTGCTCGGCCTCACCGTGGAGGAGGAGTACGGCGGCAGCGCGATGGGCTATCTGGCGCACGTGGTGGCGATGGAGGAGATCTCGCGCGCCTGCGGCGCGATCGGCCTGTCCTACGGCGCGCATTCGAACCTGTGCGTGAACCAGTTGCGCAAGAACGCCAGCCCGGCGCAGAAGGCGCGCTACCTGCCGAAGCTGTGCAGCGGCGAACACGTCGGCGCGCTGGCGATGAGCGAACCCGGCGCCGGCTCGGACGTGGTGTCGATGAAGCTGCGCGCCGAAGCGCGCGGCGATCGCTACGTGCTCAACGGCAACAAGATGTGGATCACCAACGGCCCGGACGCCGACGTGCTGGTGGTCTATGCCAAGACCGACCCGAGCGGCGGCGCGCGCGGCATCACCGCATTCGTGGTCGAGAAGGGCATGCCCGGCTTCAGCACCGCGCAGAAGCTGGACAAGCTCGGCATGCGCGGCTCCAACACCTGCGAACTGGTGTTCCAGGACTGCGAAGTGCCGGCGGAGAACGTGCTGGGCGAGGTCGGCGGCGGCGTGCGCGTGCTGATGTCCGGCCTGGACTACGAGCGCGTGGTGCTGTCCGGCGGTCCGCTGGGGCTGATGGCCGCGGCGCTGGACGTGGTGCTGCCCTACGTGCACGAGCGCCGCCAGTTCGGCGAGCCGATCGGCAGCTTCCAGCTGATGCAGGGCAAGCTGGCCGACATGTACGTGGGCCTCAACGCCTGCCGCGCCTACGTGTATGCGGTGGCACGCGCCTGCGACGCCGGTCGCACTACCCGCCAGGACGCCGCCGGCGCGATCCTCTACGCCGCCGAGAAGGCCACCTGGCTGACCGGCCAGGCGATCCAGGTGCTGGGCGGCAACGGCTACATCAACGACTATCCGACCGGGCGCCTGTGGCGCGACGCCAAGCTCTACGAGATCGGCGCGGGCACCTCGGAGATCCGTCGCATGCTGATCGGCCGCGAATTGTTCGAGCGGACCAAGTGATGCGCTGCGAAAGAGGTATCGGCCGAAAGGCCGTTTCGACGCCATCGCGTCGGGGCTGATCCCGCAAAAGGGGACAAGAGCCCCTCCCACATCAGCAGCCTGCCCTTCCCTTCTCTCCACGGCCCAGCCATGAGCGCGATCCAGACCCAGTTGCAACCCGGCAGCGACGCCTTCGCCGCCAATGCCGCCGCGCTGCGCGCGGTGGTCGACGACCTGCACGCCACCCAGGCGCGCATCGCCCTGGGCGGCAGCGCCGCCGCCCGCGCCAAGCACCAGGCGCGCGGCAAGCTGCTGGTGCGCGAACGCATCGATGCCCTGCTCGACCCGGGCAGCGCGTTCCTGGAGATCGCGCCGCTGGCCGCACTGGGCCTGTACGACGACGAGGTGCCGTGCGCCGGCGTGGTTGCCGGCATCGGCCGCGTCTCCGGCGTGGAATGCGTGATCGTCGCCAATGACGCCACGGTCAAGGGCGGCACCTACTACCCGATCACGGTGAAGAAACACCTGCGCGCGCAGGAGATCGCCCAGCAGAACCGGTTGCCGTGCATCTACCTGGTCGATTCCGGCGGCGCGTTCCTGCCGCTGCAGGACGAGGTGTTTCCCGACCGCGACCACTTCGGCCGGATCTTCTACAACCAGGCCAACCTGTCGGCGCAGGGCATCGCCCAGATCGCCTGCGTGATGGGCTCGTGCACCGCCGGCGGCGCCTACGTGCCGGCGATGAGCGACGAGACGGTGATCGTGCG
>NZ_AQOI01000509.1:0-1371 GCF_000364665.1 Xanthomonas sp. SHU 199 | reverse complement strand
CGGCCCCCCGCCGCTGGTGAAGGCCGCCACCGGCGAGGACGTCAGCGCCGAGGACCTCGGCGGTGCCGACGTGCACACGCGCATCTCCGGCGTGGCCGACCACTTCGCCGACAACGACCTGCAGGCGCTGGCGCGGGTCCGCGCGATCGTCGCCCAGCTCAACTGGCGCAAGCCGCCCCCCGCCCTGGCGCTGCGCACGCCGGAGCCGCCGCTGTATCCGGCCGAGGAGCTGTACGGGGTGATCCCGGCCGACCCGCGCAAGCCGTTCGACGTGCGCGAGGTGATCGCGCGGGTGGTGGACGGCTCGCGCCTGGACGAATTCAAGGCGCGCTACGGCACCACGTTGGTCACCGGCTTCGCGCACATCCACGGCTATCCGGTGGGCATCGTCGCCAACAACGGCATCCTGTTCTCCGAGTCGGCGCTGAAGGGCGCGCACTTCATCGAGCTGTGCGCGCAGCGTGGCATCCCGCTGGTGTTCCTGCAGAACATCACCGGCTTCATGGTCGGCCGCAAGTACGAGCACGGCGGCATCGCCAAGGACGGCGCCAAGCTGGTGATGGCGGTGGCCTGCGCCAAGGTGCCCAAGTTCACGGTGGTGATCGGCGGCTCGTTCGGCGCCGGCAACTACGGCATGTGCGGCCGCGCCTATTCGCCGAACTTCCTGTGGATGTGGCCGAACGCGCGCATCGGGGTGATGGGCGGCGAGCAGGCGGCGAGCGTGCTGGCGACGGTGCGCCGCGACGGCATCGCGGCCAAGGGTGGGCAGTGGTCGGACGCCGAGGAGACGGCGTTCAAGGCGCCGATCCGCGAGCAGTTCGAGCGCCAGGGCCATCCGTACTACGCCAGTGCGCGGCTGTGGGACGACGGGGTGATCGATCCGGCGCAGACGCGGCGGGTATTGGGGTTGGGCTTGTCGGCGGCGTTGAACGCGCCGGCGGAGCAGAGCCGGTTCGGGGTGTTCCGGATGTGAGCGGACCCATGCGCTCGTTCTTTCAGGCGCGTTCGCGCGGGGATCGGCGGTGGTCACGCAGGTGGTCGCTGGCGATGCCGGCGCTAGTGTGCCCGGCGGTGGGCTCCACGAGCGGCTCCGCGGACGCGCTCGCTGCGACGGCCTCCGCTTTTGCTGCTGCTTTTGCTGCTGCTTTTGCTCCCACTTTTGCTTTTGCTCCTGCATTTGCTCTTGCTCTGCCTTTGACTTACCGGGTCCCCTCGGCGCGGCAGCCGCGGTGGGGAAAAACCCGAAGGGCGGCGCACATGGATGTGCGCCGTTCGCGGCAGGGGCAGGATGCCCCTTCCGCGAATCCCCGACGTGGCTGCGGACCCGGAGCGCGCAGCGCGGAGGGCGCGCTGCGGGGTGTGCTTTCTTTT
>NZ_AQOI01000508.1:0-501 GCF_000364665.1 Xanthomonas sp. SHU 199 | reverse complement strand
CGGCCTCCGGTGCCGGCGCCGCCGCTCGGCCGCCGTCCGTTCCGGTGCCGGCGCCGGTCAGCAGCGGTTTCCCCTGGCGCTGGCCGGCCGATGGCGTGGTGGTCAGCCGCTTCGTCGGCGGCGAGGCGACCAAGCAGGGCATCGACATCGGCGGCAGCAACGGCGAGGCCGTGCGCGCCGCGGCGGACGGCGTGGTGGTCTACTCCGGCGCCGGCCTGGTCGGCTATGGCGAACTGATCATCGTCAAGCACAACGAACAGTGGCTGTCGGCCTACGGCCACAACCGCAAGCGCCTGGTCAACGAGGGCCAGAACGTCAAGGCCGGCCAGCAGATCGCCGAAATGGGCCACAGCGGCGCGGCGCGCGACATGCTGCACTTCGAGATCCGCTACAACGGCAAGCCGGTCGACCCACTGCTGTATCTGCCCCCGAAGTAATCGGTTGCGTCGTCGCGCGGGCGGATCTCCGGCCCGGCGCAGCGCGCCGGGCGTTCGCCATCGG
>NZ_AQOI01000507.1:0-549 GCF_000364665.1 Xanthomonas sp. SHU 199 | reverse complement strand
TGCAGCGCGCGCTGGCAGCAGGCCGCGCGCGATGCCGACCTGAGCTTCCCGAACGGCGCCGGCCAGTTCGCCTGCGCGCTGGGCGTGGCGATCGATGCGCAGCGCACCCCGCATCTGTACACCTTGCTGGAGCGCAGCCGCATCGACGCCAGTGCCGCCACCAAGGCGGCCAAGCGCCGGTACCAGCGCGCGCGGCCGTTCCTGCGCAACGCGCAGGCGGTGTGCACCCCGGGCGATCTCGACGACCTGCGCCAGAGCGGCTCCTATCCGTCAGGACACAGCGCCATCGGCTGGGCCTGGGCGCTGATCCTGAGCGAGATCGCGCCCGAGCGCGCCACTGCGCTGATCGCGCGTGGCCGCAACTACGGCGAGAGCCGGCTGGTGTGCAACGTGCATTGGCAGAGCGACGTGCTCGCCGGCCGCTTCATGGGCGCGGCCACGGTGGCGCGGCTGCACGACGACCCGACCTTCAGCGCCGATCTGGCCGCGGCGCGCGGCGAGATCGCCGCCGCCCGCGCGACCGGGCGGATGCCGGCAGGCGACTGCGCC
>NZ_AQOI01000506.1:0-4721 GCF_000364665.1 Xanthomonas sp. SHU 199 | reverse complement strand
GACGTGCTGGGCCGCCACACGCCCGCGGCGCCGTCGGCCACGGTGACCCCGCTGCGCGGCACCGCGGCGACGGCTTGGAGCCGCACCCAGCCGTTCGCCGCCGAGGTGCTGGCCAACCAGCCGATCAGCGGCCGCGACTTCAAGGGTCCGCGCTATGCCGCGCACGGCCCGGCCGACAAGGACGTACGCCACCTGGAGCTGTCGCTGGCCGGCAGCGGCCTGCACTACGAACCCGGCGATGCCCTGGGCGTGCGCCATCGCAACCCGCCTGCGCTGGTCGAGGCGGTGTTGACCGCGACGCGACTGGACGGTCACGTCGAACTCACCGCCGATGGGCAGACACTGTCCCTGCACGAGTGGCTCAGCGGCCACCGCGAACTGACCCGGGCCTCGCGCCCGTTGCTCAGCGCGGTCGCCGAACGCGCTGGCGCGACCGCGCTGGCCGAGCTGCTCGACCCCACCCAGACCGCCGGCCTGGCGGCGCTGCTCGCCGATCATCAAGTGATCGACGTGCTGCGTCGCTGGCCGGCGGATTGGGACCACGCCGCGCTGCTGCAGGCGCTGCGGCCGATGGTCCCGCGCCTGTACTCGATCGCCTCCAGCCGCAAGCGGGTCGGCGACGAGGCCCACCTCACCGTCGACGTGCTGGCCTACGACGCCCACGGCCATACCCACGGCGGTGCCGCCAGCGGCTATCTGGCCGCCCTGGCCGAAGGCGACAGCGCGCCGGTGTACATCGAACCCAACGAACGCTTCCGGGTGCCGGCCGACGGCAGCCGCGACATCCTGATGATCGGCCCCGGCACCGGCGTGGCGCCGTTCCGCGGCTTCGTGCAGGAACGCGCCGAGAGCGGCGCCAGCGGCCGCAACTGGCTGTTCTTCGGCGCCCGCCACTTCAACCGCGACTTCCTCTACCAGGCCGAATGGCAACAGGCGCTGCGCAGCGGCGAACTGCACCGGCTGGACCTGGCGTTCTCGCGCGACGTGCAACCGCTGCGCGGCACTGCCGCCCCGGCCAAGGTTTACGTGCAGCAGCGCCTGCGCGAACACGGCCGTACCGTCTACGACTGGCTGCAGAACGGCGCGCACCTGTACGTATGCGGCGCCATCGCCATGGGCAAGGACGTGCACGCCACCTTGCTGCACATCGTCACCGAGCACGGCGCCCGCAGCCCCGAGGACGCCGCCGCCTACCTCAGCCAACTGCAGCGGGAGGGGCGGTATGCGCGTGATGTCTATTGAGGCGGGGAATCGGGAAACGGGAATCGGGAATGGGCAACAGCCGGCCTCGACGGGCTTTCCGTAATCCGACGCACCCGCTCTTGCCATTCCCTATTCCCCATTCTCGATTCCCTGCCCAATGTCCCACTCCGTCGAAGACATCAAGCACCACAGCCAGCGCTTGCGCGGGTCGCTGCTGCAGAGCCTGGCCGATCCGGTCACCGGGGCGCTGCGCGAGGACGATCAGACGCTGATCAAGTACCACGGCAGCTACCAGCAGGACGACCGCGATCTGCGCGAGGAGCGGCGCCGGCAGAAGCTGGAGCCGGCCTATCAGTTCATGATCCGCACGCGCACCCCGGGTGGGGTGGTCGATCCGGCGCAGTGGCTCAAGCTCGATGCCATCGCCACCACCTACGGCAACCACTCGCTGCGCATCACCACGCGTCAGGCGTTCCAGTTCCACGGAGTGATCAAGCGCGAGCTGAAGGCGACCATGCAGGCGATCAACGCCGCACTGATCGACACCCTGGCCGCCTGCGGCGACGTCAACCGCAACGTGCAGGTCGCCGCCAATCCGCTGGCATCGCAGGCACACGCCACGCTCTACGCCGACGCCGCGCGCGTGTCCGAACACCTGCTACCCAATACCCGCGCCTACTACGAGATCTGGCTGGACGAGGAACAGGTCGCCGGCAGCGGGCAGGAGGAGGAGCCGATCTACGGCAACGCCTACCTGCCGCGCAAGTTCAAGATCGGCTTCGCGCTGCCGCCGATCAACGACGTCGACGTGTTCGCCAACGACCTGGGCTTCATCGGCGTGCTCGACGCCGACGGCATGCTGGCCGGCTACAACGTCAGCC
This sequence comes from Xanthomonas sp. SHU 199, assembly GCF_000364665.1. Classification (NCBI taxonomy): domain Bacteria; kingdom Pseudomonadati; phylum Pseudomonadota; class Gammaproteobacteria; order Lysobacterales; family Lysobacteraceae; genus Xanthomonas; species Xanthomonas sp. SHU 199. Next base: position 2,637 of record NZ_AQOI01000506.1, on the reverse strand, counting down.
TCGGCGGCGGCATGGGCGCCAGCCATGGCGATGCCGAGACCTACCCGCGCGTGGCCAACGTGGTCGGCTTCATCGACCGCGCGCAGTTGCTCGACGTCGCCACCGCGGTGGTCACCACCCAGCGCGACCTGGGCAACCGCACGGTGCGCAAGCGCGCGCGCTTCAAGTACACCATCGACGACCACGGCCTGGACACGGTGCTGGCGGAGATCGAGCGCCGTGCCGGCGTGCGCCTGCAGCCCACGCGCGACTTCGCCTTCGAGCACAACGGCGACCGCGCCGGCTGGCAGGCTGGCGAGGACGGCCGCTGGCACCTGACCCTGTCGCTGCCGGCCGGGCGCATCGCCGACCATGCCGACGGCGCGCAGCACCTCAGCGGCCTGCGCGCGATCGCCACGCAGCTGCGCGACGCCGGCGACGGCGCGCACTTCCGCATGACCTCGAACCAGAACCTGGTGATCGCCGGCATCCCCGCGGCGCAACGCGAGGCGATCGACGCGCTGGTGCGCGCGCATGCGCTGGACGCCGGCAACCGCGCGCCCACCGCGCTGGCGCGCGCGGCCATGGCCTGCGTGGCCCTGCCCACCTGCGGCCTGGCGATGGCCGAGGCCGAGCGCTACCTGCCGGCCTTCGCCGCGCAGTTGCAGCCATTGCTGGCGCGCCACGGCCTGCAGGACGCGCCGATCCTGCTGCGCCTCTCCGGTTGCCCGAACGGCTGCTCGCGGCCGTACCTGGCCGAGATCGCCCTGGTCGGCAAGGCGCCGGGCCGCTACAACCTGATGCTCGGCGGCGACCACCGCGGCCAGCGCCTCAACACCCTGTACCGCGAGAACATCGCCGAGCCGGAGATCCTCGCCGCGCTGGAACCGCTGTTCGCGCGCTATGCCAACGAGCGGCATGAGGACGAGCGCTTCGGCGATTTCCTGCACCGCACCGGCGTGGTCGAGTTGCCCGCCTATCCCACCCACCGTCACCTGATTCCGTCGGAACTGCACGCATGAGCGCTCTGCCCGCCGCCTCCCAAGACGCCTCCGCCAACGCACCGGTGCCGGCCCTGGATCTCGATGCCGCCAATGCGCTGCTGGCGACGCTGTCCGCGCCCGAGCGCGTGGCCTGGGCGCTGCAGCACGGCCCGGCCGAAGCGGCGCTGTCGTCCAGCTTCGGCGCGCAATCGGCCGCCACCCTGCACCTGCTGACCCGGCAGCGCCCGGACATCCCGGTGATCCTGATCGACACCGGCTACCTGTTCGCCGAGACCTACCGCTTCGCCGATGCGCTGACCGACCGGCTCAAGCTCAATCTCAAGATCTACCGCCCGCTGGTCAGCCGCGCCTGGATGGAAGCGCGCCACGGCCGCCTGTGGGAACAGGGCATGGTCGGCATCGAGCAGTACAACAATCTGCGCAAGGTCGAGCCGATGCGTCGCGCCTTGGACGAACTGAGGGTCGGCACCTGGTTCACCGGCCTGCGCCGCAGCCAGTCCGACAGCCGCGCGCAGACCCCGTTCGTGCAGAAGCGCGGCGAGCGCTACAAGATCAACCCGATCGCCGACTGGAGCGATCGCGACCTGTGGCAATACATGCAGCAGCACGACCTGCCCTATCACCCGCTGTGGGAACAGGGCTACGTCTCCATCGGCGATTTCCACACCCCCCGCCGCTGGGAACCGGGCATGCGCGAGGAAGACACCCGCTTCTTCGGCCTCAAGCGCGAATGCGGGATCCACGAGGATCTGTGAGACGTCCCAGCACACGTTCGGGCTTTTTGTAGGCGCGGCGTCAACTGCGACAGGCGTTACCGGCCACACCGCGTCTTTTCCTTAGGAGCGGCTTCAGCCGCGACCGGGTTTCATGGGAACGCCCGGTCGCGGCTGAAGCCGCTTCTACGGCTCAGAATCCCTATCTCCTGCGGGTGCCGACAGCACTGGCTGCGCCTTGTGGGAGGGACTTCAGTCCCGACTACAACAAGTCGGATGCGCCGATGGATCGGCTTATCGCGGCAGCATCACAGCACATTCCGAAATCGACCTGCTAAGCCGCCACCACCGGCTCGCGCCGCAGCACCAGCACCCAGTCCAGCGCCAGCATCAGCAGCAAGGACACACCCACCAGCGGAAACAGCATCCCGCCCAGCACCAACAGTGCGACCACGCCGCGCAGCGTGCGCCGGTCCGCCGGCAGCGGCGGCACCCCGAGCCCGCCCTGCGGGCGCCGCTTCCACCACATCACCGCCGCGCTCACGCACAGCAGCACGATGCCCAGGCAGGCCACGATCAGCACGATCTGGTTGAGCGCACCGTACTCCTGGCCCAGGTGCACGTTGATGCCCCACTCCAGCGTCTTGGCCAGCGGGCCGTAGTCGGCGTAGCGCATGTCCAGCAGCACCTGGCCGCTGTACTGGTCCAGGTGGATCACCCGCTGCTGCGCCAGGTCCGGCGGATACACCGAAGCGGTATAGACCCCACGCACGCCGCGCGGCAGCGCGACACTGTAGCCCGGTGCGATGCCGCGCGCCTGGAACCGCGCCACCGCCGCATCCAGGCCGATCGCGCCCGCCGCCGGCATGGCGTCCGGCATGTCGGCCATGCCGCCATGTTCGCCATGCTCCTCGTGTCCGCCATGCGCGCCGTGCGCCGCG
>NZ_AQOI01000505.1:0-3195 GCF_000364665.1 Xanthomonas sp. SHU 199 | reverse complement strand
TCGCTGTCGCTCAGCCGCTGCGTCGACATCGGCAGGTCCACCCGCAGCCCGGACGGATAGCCGTAGTGATGACCATTGGCCAGGCGGTTGACCTGCGCGCCCCAGAACCACGACCACGGCATCCCGGTCAGCGCCAGGAACAGCAGCAGCACCCCGACCACGCTGCCGGTAAGCGCATGCAGATCGCGCCAGAACAGCCGCTGCGCCGGCCGCCCGCGCACCGTGGTCACGCCGCCGCGGCGCCCGCGCGGCCACCACAGGTACACGCCGGTGAACACCAGCAGGATCGCCCAGCCGGCGGCCACCTCGATCAGCGCATTGGCGAACCAGCCGACGTAGTCGAGGCTGTGCAGGCGGCGGATGGTCCAGGCCACCGTGCCGTGCTCGGGCAACTGCCCCAGCACCCGCGCCCGGTACGGGTCCACGTACACGACCTCGCGGCGGCCATCGGCGGTGGCGATGGTCACTTCCGCCGAGGCATCGCGCCGCGGCGGCGTGGTGTAGCGCAGTGCCTGGCCCGGTTGCGCGGCCAGCGCCGCGTCCAGCAGCCGCTGCGGCGCCAGCGTCTGCGCGTGGGGGGGTACCGGCACGGTCTTCAGCGCGCGGTGGAAGTAGCCATCGATCGGCTGCTGATAGACGAAGGCCGCACCGGTCAGCGCCAGCCAGACCAGCAGCGGCAGCACCAGCAGGCCGGCATAGAAATGCCAGCGCCACACGGCGCGGTAGAAGCGTGCCGGCGCCACAGCGGAAGCGGGAGAGTGCGTCGCCATCACCAGCCCCAGCTCAGCGTGGCGTACAGCGCGCGGCCGTCGCCGGGCGAGTAGCCGGAGGACCCGCTGTCGTACCAGGCGTAGACGTAGTGCCGATCGGTCAGGTTCTTCAGTTGCAGCGAGCCCTCGCGCTGCGCACGCCAGCGCCAGGTCGCACCGAGATTGGCAAGCGCGTAGCCGCCGTAGCGGCCGAGGGTGTTGCTGCGCTCCACGTAGTAATCGCCCTGTGCGTTGCCCCAGGCCGACAGTGTCAGCCGCGGCGTGGCCTGCCAGTCGATGCCGGCGTTGGCCAGGTAGTGCGGCACGTTCTCGATTTCCTTGCCGCGTGTGGCCGGCGCGCTCGGGTCGGGGGTGACGATGACCGCGCGCTGCCGCGAATACGCCAGCCACAGCGTCCAGCGCTCGTCCGGACGCAGGTTCAGTTGCGCATCCCAGCCGCGGCGCAGGGTCTTGCCGACGTTGCCGACCTCGCCGGTGCCGACGCTGCCGTTCACGCCGAGGATGGTCGCCACTTCGTCGGACGCACGCTGCTCCCAGTAAGCCACGCGTGCGTCCCAGCGCTGCTGCGCACCGGCGAACTTCAGGCCGGTCTCCCAGCCATCGTTGTAGGACGGTGCCAGGTTGCGCGCCTGGGTACGGTAGGCGCCGTTGCCGCTGCCGATCTGGAAGGTACGGCCGATGTTGGCGTAAAGACTGGCCTGCGCGGTCAGGGCGTACACCGCGCTGAACTTGGGTTGGCGGATCGTGCCGTAGGCGTAGGTCGGATAGCGCGCGCCGCTGGCGAGGTCGCGGAACTGTCCGCCGACCCGATCCACCCGGTAGCCCGGCACCAGTTGCAGGCGCGCGGTCGGCCGCAGCACCGCCTGCACGTAGGCGCCTTCGGTGTGCAGATCGAAATCCCAGTCACGCAACGGCGCGGTGCGCACGCGTGCCACCGTGCGATAACGCTGCGAGAGGTTGTCCTGCCACTGCGCGTCGACCCCGCCCTCCAGCGCGAAGGCATCGGCACGGGCCAGCGCCGGGCGCCAGCTGAACCTGGCCAGCACGCCGCGCTGGCGCTCGTCGGTGTCGCGTTCCTGCTGCGCACCGGCCGCGGTGAAGCGCACCCAGCGCTGGTTGTCGTAGCGGTTCCAGTACGCCTTGGCGCTGCCCTGCACGGTCTCGGCCAGGCGAGCGTCCAGATGCAGCGACACCTGCGTGGTATGGCGCTGGCTGCGGTCGTCGCGCGCGTAGTCGGGCGAACTGCGCGGCGCGCGCTGCGCGGTGGCGTAGTCCAGATACCCCGCCTCCAGCGCCGTGTTGCGGTAGTCGCGCGCGCTGAGTCCGGCACGCCAGCGCCCGTCCGGATCGGTGTAGAACCACTTGCCGGCGAACGCATGCTTGCGCGCGTCGGCATGGTCGCGATAGCCGTCGCTGTCGCGCCAGGCGGCGAAGTAGTTCTGGCTCCAGGCGCCGCGCTCGATGCCCTGCGTCGCCTGCACCTCGCGGGTGCCGAAGCTGCCGACGGTGACGCTGGCGCGGCCGTCGTTGCCGCCGCTGCGGGTCAGCACGTCGACGCTGCCGGCGATCGCGTTCAGGCCGTAGCGCGGGTCGTTGGTACCGCGCACGATCTCGATCGCGGCGATGTCCAGCGGGAACACCGCATCCAGGTACGGCATGGCGCCGGCATTGTCGTTGCTGGGCACGCCGTCGATCAGCAACTTGACCGCATTGATCCGGCCTTCGCCGTTGAAGCCGCGGAAGGAGAAGCGCCCGGCGTCGGTGCCCATCTTGAACTGGGTCACCTGCACGCCGGGCGCGCGCATCAGCAACTCCCAGCTGTAGTCCACATGCTGGTCCTGCAGCAGATCGCCGCCGAGGATGTCGACGGAACTGAACACGCTGCGCGCGCTGGAACCGGCGGCGAGCGGCGAGGTGGCCTGGACCTTGCCCAGGGTCAGCACGGAATCGCCGGCGGCGCCGGGCGGCGCATCGGCGGCATGGGCGGGCGCGGCCGCGGCGAGACACACACAACAGCACGCCACCACCGGTGGCATGGCAGGAAAACGGAACATGGCGAAAACTCCGTCGGCACGAGGGCGTGCCGCAGCGGCGCCGCGGCACGGAAACGGCAACCCGTGGATCAGGAGAACAGCGGTGGTCCGCGCGGCGGGTGTGCGCGGCGTGCGGTGGCCGTGACGACAAGGCTGTGCCGCGCTGCCACCGGCACTGGCGGACAGCGCCAGGGCAGCAACGCCAGCAACAGCGCCACCCACGGCAGCAGCCGCGCGGCGAGCAGGCAGTAATCGCAGGCCGGCGCGTGCGCCAGGCCGGCATCGTCGTGGTGGCCACCATGCGCCGCCGAGACGGCACCTGCCAGCGCCGCCAGGCGCAGGCCGCTACTGGTGCACAGCGCCTGGTCCTGCAACGCCGCCGCCTCGGCCTG
>NZ_AQOI01000504.1:0-2330 GCF_000364665.1 Xanthomonas sp. SHU 199 | reverse complement strand
CGCCACTGGCTGATCGGCGGCGCCAGCAGCAGCAGGCCGAGCGCCAATGCGGCGAGCGCGGCCCAACACGACGGCAACTGGCGGAGACGGACCATCGGCGCATTCTAGAGGGTGCGACGGCCATTGAAACGCGTGCGATGCCGTGTGCGGCGAAGTGACGCATGCACGTCGTGGCGGTGCCGGACCGGCAGCGTCCTCGGTCGGTAGACCGAAGCCCCGGCGGCCGCTACCGTCCCCGGAGCACGGCCGCATCGCCATCGTCCTGCCGCCGCCCAGGCGCCCGGCAAGGTGGTCCGTCCGTTGCCTGGCCGGACCATGCGCTCTCTGCAGATCGAGGACGCGCAGGCGTTTCCGACGCGGCGGCGACCATCGCGGGCGCCGCGCACCGCCATGCCCGGCGCTTGCATGGCGCCCCGATTGCGGCACCATCGGCCGCGGCCGCGTGGAGGATTCCGGCACGGCCGCCCTTGTTCCGTCCCACTCAGCGAGCCGCCCCATGCCCACCATCACGATCTACCACAACCCCGCCTGCGGCACTTCGCGCAATGTGCTCGGGCTGATCCGCAACAGCGGCGTCGAGCCGACCGTGATCGAATACCTGAAGACCCCGCCCGACCGCGCCACCCTGCAGACGCTGGCCGCCGCCAGCGGGCTGCCGCTGCGGGAGCTGATCCGGCAGAAGGGCACGCCCTACGCCGAGCTGGGGCTGGACGACCCGACGCTGGACGATGACGCGCTGCTGGAGGCCATGCTGCAGCACCCGATCCTGCTCAACCGGCCGATCGTGGTCAGCCCGCTGGGCACGCGCCTGTGCCGGCCGTCGGAGACGGTGCTGGAGATCCTGCCGACGCCGCAGCGCGGCGCCTTCGCCAAGGAGGACGGGACGCCGCTGGTCGATGCGCAGGGCCGCTGGGTGGGCTGACCAGGCGACACCGCCGGCGCGGCCGATTCGCTAAGCGCAGGTGCAGCGCACGCGAGCACCATGTGAACGCCGCGTCGGCAAAAACCGTGACAGGTACCATAGACTGCGTGCCTTTCCGCCCGAGTCGCGCCGCATGTCTCCCGTCGAACCCGCCGCCGACCCGGTCTATTGCGCGGCCAAGCCCCGCAACGAAGCGCTGCGGTTGGACGCCTTGCACAGCTACGCGATCCTGGACACCCCGCGCGAGCCGGCGTTCGACGACATCACCCGGCTGGCCGGGCTGATCTGCCAGGCGCCGATCGCGGTGGTCAACCTGATCGACAGCGAGCGCCAGTGGTTCAAGAGCGAGATCGGGCTGGGCACGCGCGAAACGCCGCTGGCCACCTCGCTGTGCGCGCACGCCCTGCTCGAGGACGACCTGCTGCTGGTGCCGGATACCCGCGAGGACCCGCGCTTCGCCTGTAATCCGCTGGTCACCGGCGAGATGCGCCTGCACTTCTATGCCGGCGCGCTGCTGAAGACATCCGACGGTCTGGCCCTGGGCACCGTCTGCGTGCTGGACCGGCGCCCGCGCCAGCTCAGCTACGAGCAGATCGAAGCGCTGCGCGCGCTGGCGCGGCAGGCGATGGGCCAACTGGAACTGCGCAAGGCGCTGCATCTGGCGCAGGAATCCAACCATTACCGCAGTCGCCTGATGGCCATCGCCGGCCACGACCTGAAGACCCCGCTGCGCACCGCGTCGTACGCGCTGAGCAAGCTGCAGCGCCAGCAGGACGCGGCGCAGGATGGTTCGCTGGAGACCGCACGTACCGCCTTGAACCAGGTGGCCAGCGGGCTCGACCAGCTCGCCACCAACGCCGCCGCCGGCGAGCTGCGCCTGCCGGCACTGCAGACCCTGGCCCTGACCGACGTGCTGGCACCGATCCTGGCCACCTGGCAGCCGCAGGCCGCGGCCAAGGGCGTGCAGCTGCGCAGCGTGCCGACGTCCTTGCGCGTGCGCAGCAGCGCGGCCTTGCTGTCCACGTTGCTCGGCAACCTGCTCGGTAACGCGGTCAAGTACACCGCGCAGGGCAAGGTGCTGATCGGCTGCCGGCGCCGCGGCGACCAGGTGGCTGTGGAGATCATCGACCGCGGCATCGGCATGGACGAAGAGGGCCTGCGCACCTTGTTCCAGGCCTTCCGCCAGGCCGACCCGCGCAGCGACGGCCTCGGCCTGGGCCTGTGGATCGTGCGCCGCGCCGCCGAGACCCTGGGTTGCACGGTGGAAGTGCGCAGCCAGCCGGGCCACGGCAGCCACTTCACCGTGCTGCTGCCGGCGGCGAGCACGGACGCCTGACGCCCGAGCCACGCTGGCGCAGGTGTACTTGCGCTGGCGCCCGTACCCTCATCCGCCCCTTCGGGGCACCTT
>NZ_AQOI01000503.1:0-4100 GCF_000364665.1 Xanthomonas sp. SHU 199 | reverse complement strand
CCCAAGCCCCCACACGGGCATCCATTCCATCCGAAGCGAATTCCCTATGCGAATGATGATGTGCCTGATCACCACGGCCACCCTGCTTGCGATCGCTGGCGGAAGTTTTGCCCGTCCTCAACAGGAGCAACCGATGGCCCATTCCGTCGAGGTCGAGGGTGTCAACGCCGACTACCGGCAACAGCTCCTGCAGTTGGCTCAGGCCGATCAGCAGATCCGCGCAGATGTCTTGAAGGACTATACGCCGCAGCAGTTGCAGAACGATCCCGGCAGCGCCCGCGCGCTCGCGTTGAAGATCCATGCCTCGCAACAACAGAACCAGCAGGCACTCTCCGCGCTGATGGCCAAATACGGTTTTCCGGATACGGCGGTCGCCGGCAGTGACGGCGCACACGCGGGATTTCTGGTGGCCCAGCATGCCGCGGACCGGACGTTCCGCGACGCGTTCCTGACAGGTATCCAGGCTGCCGCCGAGAAGGGACGCTACAGCAAGGAGGACCTTGCGCTGTACGTGGATCGAAATCGAGTCCTGAGCGGGCAGCCACAACTCTACGGGACCCAGCACAAGGCCGATGGCAGTCTGTTCGACGTCGAGCAACCCGAACGCCTGCAGCAGCGCCGAGCCGAGATGGGGTTGCCGCCTGACGTTGCCGCACACTGAGGCGACGGGGGCGTCGCGGTCAGGGCATCTAGCCCTTCTACGTGCATCCGGTGGGACGAGCTCGATCGCAGCGGCGGGCTCGTCCACGCACAAGGGGGCAGCACGGAACTCCTGCGCGCGGTTCGGGGTCTGGAGACTGTGTGGCCGCGCGCAAGTCAGCGTCGAGGCAGGCTGCCGCGGAAGCGCCTGAGCGCAGATGGCCCTGCGAATTGCGGGTTGGCATGGCCGCCGGCTATTGTGTGACTTGGTTTGAGCTGTAGGCGTGATGCCCGTTGATAATCCTCTGTCTCGCGGGCGGCGATCTGTGTTGTCGAGCCCAGACCGGGGACAGGTCGTGCGCGCTGGTCTAGTATCGGGGCGACAGGGGGAATCATGATGCGAATCGCCAGACAGTGGGCGTTCGGAGCGGCGTTGTGCGTGCTGACCGGCATCGCCGTGGCGCGGCCGACGGGCGCACCGACAGAAGACGCAGCAGCGGCAGCGCCGGCCAATCCGGCCTATCGCACGCAACTGCTGCAGTTGATCAGCGACGACGCACAGGCCCGCGCCGATCTCAAGCGCGACTATTCGCCGCAGCGGCTGCAGCACGACACCGTCTCGTTGCGCGCGTATGCGCGCGAGGTGCGAACGGTGCAGAAGGAAAGCCAGGAGCGCCTCACCGATCTGATCCGGCGCCAGGGCTTCCCCGATGCGCAGGCGGTCGGCGCCGACACGGCGCACGCGGTGTTCCTGATCGCCCAGCGCATCACCGAGTCGGGGTTCCGCGCCGACTTCCAGCGCGGCATCGATGCGGCCGTGCAGCGCGAGGCCTACAGCCGCGCCGATCAGACACTGTTCGCCGACCGCAGCCGCGCGCTGAGCGCGAAGCGCTAGCGTCCGCCATCGCGGCGCTACGCGCGGTGCATCGCGCCGCGGTGCGCTTGCGGCCGCGTCGCCAGGCATCGCCGCTGCCGCTGGCACGCGCGCGCGTCTACATTTTGCGGTCGATCTGCGGCTGCATCGTCGTCGAGTGACGCAGCGACGACGCTGCAGCTGCAACGGATTGCGCACTCTACCAATGGTCGCGATCACAGTGCGCGGACACGATTGGGCGCGTCGATGGCATCGATTGCAAGGAACGAATGTTCTGCGCGTCGCACTCCCGCCATGCTGCAGCTCCCTTCACACGAGCCGACGCCATGCGCCCTGGATCCCTGTTGTTGCTTGTCCTGTTGTCGCCTTCCCTGATCCTGTCGGCCAGCGCCGCGCAGTCCACGCTCACCCGCGACAACGGCGCGCCGGTGGGCGACAACCAGAACTCGCAGACCGCCGGCCCCAACGGCCCGACGCTGCTGCAGGACGTGCAACTGATCCAGAAGCTGCAGCGCTTCGACCGCGAGCGCATCCCCGAGCGCGTGGTGCACGCGCGCGGCACCGGCGTGCATGGCGAGTTCACCGCCACCGCCGACATCTCCGACCTGAGCAAGGCCAAGGTGTTCGCGCCGGGTACGACCACGCCGGTGTTCGTGCGCTTCTCCTCGGTGGTGCACGGCAACCATTCGCCGGAGACGCTGCGCGATCCGCATGGCTTCGCCACCAAGTTCTACACCAGCGAAGGCAACTGGGACCTGGTCGGCAACAACTTCCCGACCTTCTTCATCCGCGACGCGATCAAGTTCCCGGACATGGTGCACGCGTTCAAGCCGGACCCGCGCACCAACCTCGACGACGATGCGCGCCGCTTCGACTTCTTCTCGCACGTGCCCGAGGCGACCCGCACCCTGACCCTGCTGTACTCCAACGAAGGCACGCCGGCCGGCTACCGCTTCATGGACGGCAACGGCGTGCATGCCTACAAGCTGGTCAACGCGCAGGGCCAGGTGCACTACGTCAAGTTCCACTGGAAGAGCCTGCAGGGCCTCAAGAACCTGGATCCGCAGCAGGTGGTGGCGGTGCAGGGCAAGGACTACAGCCACCTGACCAACGACCTGGTCGGCGCGATCAAGCGCGGCGACTATCCGAAGTGGGACCTGTACATCCAGGTGCTCGCGCCCGAGGATCTGGCCAAGTTCGACTTCGATCCGCTGGATGCCACCAAGATCTGGCCGGGCGTGCCCGAGCGCAAGATCGGGCAGATGGTGCTGAACAGGAACGTGGACAACTTCTTCCAGGAGACCGAGCAGGTGGCGATGGCGCCGGCCAATCTGGTGCCGGGCATCGAGCCGTCGGAAGACCGCCTGCTGCAGGGGCGGATCTTCTCCTACGCCGACACGCAGCTGTACCGCGTCGGCACCAACGGCCTGAGCCTGCCGGTGAACCGGCCGCGCGTGGCGGTCAACAACGGCAACCAGGACGGCGCGATGAATGCCGGCAGCACCAGCAGCGGCGTGAACTACGAGCCGAGCCGTCTCAGCCCGCGGCCGCAGGATCCGAACGCGCGCTACAGCCAGTTGCCGCTGTCCGGCACCACCCAGCAGGCCAGGATCGCGCGCGAGCAGAACTTCAAGCAGGCCGGCGAACTGTTCCGCGGCTACAGCAAGAAGGAGCAGCAGGACCTGATCCAGAGCTTCGGCGAATCGCTGGCCGGCACCGACGACGCGAGCAAGCACCTCATGCTGTCGTTCCTGTACAAGGCCGACCCGGCCTACGGCAGCGGTGTGGCGCGGGTGGCCAAGGGCGACCTGGCGCGGGTCAAGCAATTGGCTGCGCAGCTGCAGGATTGATCTGTCCCACGCGCGGCCCGGCGGCGGCATCGCCGCGCCGCGCACGTTCTTGCGGAGACTCCCCATGCGTCGTGTTGTCCTCTTCCTTCTTGGCCTCGCGGTCAGCGCCACGGCGGTCGCTGCACCGGCCGCACCGCCCGCGCCCGATCCGGCTGCAGTGCAGGCGCAATTGCGCAGCTACTTCTTCGATGCCGCGCGGCAGGGCCGCCAGGACATGCTGGCCGAGTTCATCCGCGCCCATTACGACCTCGATACCCGCGACGACAAGGGTTACACCGCGCTGATCCTGGCCGCCTACCACGGCCAGCAGGCGGCGGTGGAGCAGTTGCTGCGCGCCGGCGCCGACCCCTGCGCGCAGGACAAGCGCGGCAACACCGCGCTGATGGGCGCGATCTTCAAGGGCGAGCTGAGCATCGCCAAGCGGCTGATGCAGGCCGATTGCGCGCCGGACCAGCGCAACAACGCCGGGCAGACCGCGGCCATGTACGCGGCGTTGTTCCAGCGCACCGAGGTGCTGAAGGAGCTCGCCGCCAAGGGCGCCGACCTGCAGGCACAGGATGCGCAAGGCAACGACGTGGCCAAGCTGCGGCGCGGCGAGTTCGCGACCGCACCGGCACGCTGAGCGGTCCCGCCCCGCCCCGCCTCCGGGCGGAGGCCGGGCACGGCGATCGCACGGCGCGTGGATCGCGGGCCCCGGATCGGCGAAAATGCCCCGGGTGGCCGGTTCCTCCGGCCCG
>NZ_AQOI01000502.1:0-2553 GCF_000364665.1 Xanthomonas sp. SHU 199 | reverse complement strand
CTGTCATCGCAGGTGCATGACAGTTGACTCCTACAAAAAAAGACGCGTGGTTTCCGCACTGTCGTCCCGCGCTAGGCCATCGGCGCAGCGCGGGACGCCGGCTCAGCGCGCCGCCGGCGCGTAGCGCAGGGTCAGCGCGTATTCGCGGCCCGGCTGGTTGTACCAGTTCACCGTCTGGTAGTCGCGATCGAACACGTTGCTGGCCTTGGCCTGCAGCGTCCAGTCCGGGGTGAAGGCGTACTCCGCGCGCAGATCGACGGTGCCGTAGCCGGCCAGGCGCACGCGGTTGGCCGCGTCGTCGAAGCGGTGGCCGCTACCGAACACGCTGACGCCGAGCTTGACCGGGCCGATGCCGCGGTCCACGTCCAGGCGCGCGGTGTTCTGCGCGCGGCGCGCCAGCCAGTTGTCGCGGTTGCCGCCATCGCTGCGGTTGCGCGGGTCGGTATGGCTCAGCTGCGCCGACAGTTCCCAGCCGGCCAGCAACGCATAGCCGGTCAGTTCGGCGCCGCGGATGCGCGCCTCGTCCACGTTGACCGGCAGGAAGCTGACCGCGTCGTAGGAGATCAGGTCCTTCACCCGGGTCTCGTAGGCGTTGAAGGTCCAGTTCCAGCTGTCGGCATACTGCGCAATGCCGAGGTTGCCGCTCTTGGAGCGCTCCGGCTTCAGTTCCGGATTGCCGGCGAACGGGTAGTACAGGTCGTTGAAGGTCGGCGCCTTGAAGCCGGTGCCGACGCTGGCGGTGAGCTTGAGGCCATGGTCCAGCGCCAGGCCCCAGCCGAGGCTGCCGGTGGTGTGCTCGCCGAACTGCTCGTTGTCGTCGCTGCGCACGCTGGCCTGCACCTGCTGCGCGCCGAAACGGCCCTGGTACTCGGCGAACACGCCGGTGTTGTCGCGGCTGTCGACGTCGAAGGCGGTGCTGCTGGCAACGTGCTCGCGCTGCCAGTCGCTGCCGACGCTGAGCAGATGGCCTTCGGCCAGCGTGATGTCGCCTTGCAGCGCGGCGGTGTCGCGGCGGCTGTCGAAGGTGCTGACGAAGCTGCGGGTGCGTGCGCCCGGCGCACGGTAGTAGCTGTCCGCGTCGTCGACGTTGCGGCCCAGTTGCGCGGCCAGGTGCAGGCGATCGGAGGGCGTCCAGTCGAGCTTGCCGCTGAACACCTGCTGGGTGTTGTCGGCCTCGTTGCCGGCGAACAGCGCGTCGCCGTCGTACTCGTTGCGGCTGTCGATGTTCAGCGCCTGGCCTTCGATGCGCAGCGTGTCGGTCAGCGCGTAGCCGCCGCGCGCGCTCAGCGAGACGTTGCGGTAGCCGTCGCGGTCGGGCTGGTCGACGAAGCAGCCGGCGAACAGCGTGGCCGAGCCGTTGCAGGCATTGATGCCGTCGGTCTTCTGGTAGCCGCCCTGCACGGCCAGCCAGCCGCGCTCGCCGCGGTTGCTGAAGCCGGCGCCGGCCTCGCGCAGGCCGTGGCTGCCGCCGCCCAGGCTCAGGTTCTGCTGGAAGCCCTGGCCGCCGCGGCGGGTGAAGATCTGGATGACGCCGCCGATCGCGTCGGAGCCGTACAGGCTCGAGCGCGGGCCGCGCACGATCTCGATGCGCTCGATCTGGCTCAGCGGCAGGTCCTGGAACGCGGCCAGGCCGGCGCTGGCCGAGCCGATGCGCACGCCGTCCACCAGCACCAGCACGTGGTCCGACTCGCTGCCGCGCAGGTTCAGCGTGGTCAGCTTGCCCAGGCCGCCCTGGTTGGAGACGCCGATGCCGGCGCGGCCCTGCAGCAGTTGCGCCAGCGACGTGGCCTGGCTGCGCTCGATCTCGGCGCGGTCGATGACCTGCGCCGGCACCACGCTGTCCTCCACCGAGATCTGGGTGCGGGTGGCGGTGACCAGGACCTGGTCGAGGTCGGTGGCGGCATCGGCGGCGTGGGCCAGCGCGGGCAGGGACAGGGCGGACGCGATCGCGACCGAAAGCAGGCGGGACGACATGGGTGGCAACTCCGGCGCGCGGCTGCGCGCTGTGACGGCAAGGGAGTCGCGAACGGAAGGTGCAAGCGGACGGCGCCGGACACGGCGCGGCACGCCGCGACGCCCTCCGCATCGCAACCAGTGAACTGCAAGGCCGGTCTCCGGGCTGGCGATCGGGGAGGCGGACCTCCCGGCTGCGACGCCTTCCCATGCCCAGGGCACAGTGGCGCAGGTCGTCAGCGCGGATCGCTTACCGTTGCGGGGGCAGCGCCGGCCTTGTCGCAAGACGCACCGGCTTCCCGTTTCAACCCGCTGGCCGGAGCCGGTGGGTCACCTTGAAGCGGCGCGATTGTACGCGATCGCCGCCGGCTGCGCGGCTCAGTCGGCGTGAGTGCCGTGGCCGTCGTCGTCGCCGTGGTGGTCGCCCATCGGCGTGTCGTGCGTGTCCTGCGCGTAGGCGCCGTCGGCAGCGTCGTCGCCGTGCGTGTCGTCGCGGTCGAAGTGGGTGGTCGCCACAGGCCCGGCGACCGGCAGGCCGCGCTGCGCCGGCAGCGCCGCCGTCGCGATCTCCAGTTCGCCCAGCAACTGCGCGCGGCGTGC
>NZ_AQOI01000501.1:0-1049 GCF_000364665.1 Xanthomonas sp. SHU 199 | reverse complement strand
TCCCTGCCAGTGGCAGCCGCTGAGCGCGCCTTCCAGCGAATACAGCAGGTTGAGGCTGGGCTTGAAGCCGGCGCGCTTGACCTTGACGAAGGCGCCGACCGCGCCGGCCGCCTCCAGGTCCTGTTGCGTGCGCACGCCGACCTGGCGCAGCCAGGCCGCGCTCTTGGGGCCGATGTTGCGCAGCTTGGTGGTACTCATCGCAGGCTGTCGACGAAGACCTGGGCGATCGCTTCCAGGCCGCGCTGGTCGTCGGCGTCGAAGCGGGCCAGGTCGGGGCTGTCCAGGTCGAAGACGCCCACAAGCGCACTGTCGCGCAGCAGCGGCACCACCAGTTCCGACCGCGAGGCCGCATCGCAGGCGATATGCCCGGGGAACGCCTCCACGTCGTCGATGCGCTGGGTCTGGCCGCTGCTGGCGGCCGCGCCGCACACGCCTTTGTGCAGCGGAATGCGCACGCACGCGGGCAGGCCCTGGAACGGGCCGACCACCAGTTCCTTGCCGTCGTAGAAGTAGAAACCGACCCAGTTCAGCCGCGGCAGCGCGTGATATACCAGCGCGGCCAGGTTGGCGGCATTGGCGATGCGGTCGGGCTCCCCGGCGACCAGGGCACGGGCCTGATCGAGCAACTGGGTGTACTGTTCCGGCTTGCTGCCGGTGAGCGAGGACGAGGCGAACATCGCGCGAGTCTAGCAGCGCACTGCGTCCGCAGGCACCGCGGCGGCTGACGCGCGCGACGCACCCGGCTATCCTGCGCGCCGCCGCGCGTCCCGCCGGCCAACCGACAGGGTTTCGCATGGCTGTTCCCGCCTTCTACGTCACCGGCACCGATACCGGCATCGGCAAGACCATCGCCAGCACCGCGCTGCTGCACGCCCTGCGCGCACGCGGCCAGCGCGCGGTGGGCATGAAGCCGGTGGCCAGCGGCTGCACGCGCGAGGCCGACGGCTGGCGCAACGAGGACGCGCTGGCGCTGCAGGAGGCCAGCACGCCACGCCCGCGCTATGACGATCTCAATCCCTACGCGCTGCCGTTGCCGCTGGCGCCGGAAC
>NZ_AQOI01000500.1:0-2079 GCF_000364665.1 Xanthomonas sp. SHU 199 | reverse complement strand
GGCCGCCGCCGATGCCGGCGTGCAACTGGAGCTGGCGCCGATCGCGGCCGCGTTCGACCGCCTGCGCGCGCAGGCCGACGTGGTGGTGGTGGAAGGCGTCGGCGGCTGGGCGGCGCCGCTGTCGGCGACGCTGGACCAGGCCGATCTGGCGCGCGCGCTGCGGCTGCCGGTGGTGCTGGTGGTCGGCCTGCGCCTGGGCTGCCTCAACCATGCGCGGCTCAGCGCTGCGGCGATCGCCGCCGACGGCCTGCAGTGCATCGGCTGGATCGGCAACGAGATCGACCCGGCGATGGAGCGCATCGACGACAACATGGCGATGCTGCGCGCGCGGTTGCCGATGCCGTGCTGGGGGCGCCTGCCGTACCGGCCGCAACCGCAGGCCGAGCAGTTGGCGGCGCAGTTGCAGCCGTGGGCGGGCATGTCGCCCGGCTGAGCAACTGCCGGTGGCACTGCGCTGCCGGCTTTTGTGGGAGGGACTTCAGTCCCGACGCCTGACCGATGCCGCGTTGGGGCTGAAGCCCCTCCCACAAGAGCAGGGCGTCCCGGATCCGCAAGATGGGCTGATCCCGAATGCCGGGTTTCACTCCCGAAGCAAGCGCATGGAGAAGCCCGGTCGAAGAGGCGATCTACCGGCTCCTGGCAAAGCACCGGAGCTGAAGCCTCTCTCATCAGGCAAGACAGGAACGCCAAGACGCACGCGATCAACCAATCCCGAATCCCCACTCCCGAATCCCGCCCATAAAAAAGGCCCGGTAGAGGGAGGGATCTACCGGGCCTTGGGTTGCACGGGGGGAGGGACCCATGCAGACCGAGCGTGCGTCGGGCGGCGAACCGCAGCGACGTCGAAAACTAGTGTTACTTGGCGGCGGGCTTGGCCTTCGGCGCGGCCTGTTCGGTCGCCGCTTCGAACTGGTGCTTGGCGAGCTGGCCGATGGCTTCGGAGGCCTTCAGGCCCAGGCCGAACACTTCCTGGTTGGCCGTGGCCAGCCGCTCGAAGTTGTCGCGGGCGATCTGCAGGCCCTTCGGCCACAGCGCCTGCACGGTGCCCAGATCGCGCGCCTCGGTCAGTTCGCCGAGGAAGCCGGTGGTGGCCGACACGTTCTTCTCGAAGGTCTTCAACTGCACGCCGAACACGCTCTCGGCGCTCTCCAGCGCCAGGCGGTTGGCACGCGCCGCGGCGGCGGCGAACTGCTGGGTGTAGCTGCTGAACTGATCGTTGAATTGAGCGGACATCATGCAACTCCGTTGGAATGCCGACTGCTGTTGCAGTGCAACATACGCTCATTCTGCTGCGATGCAACAAAATTTTCTGAAGCCGCTCAGGATTCGTTCAAACTGCTTTTCTGATCAATTACTTGGCGCAATTCCGCCAGCCCTTGCCGGACGCCTCTGCGGGCCTGGAAAGCGCCAGATGCGCAACGACGCAAGGCGGGCAGCCCGCAAACCCTCAGCCAGCGCGGTGCCGCCCTTCCGATTCCCGAATCCCCATTCCCCATTCCCGGCCTTGTTCAACCCGGCCCGCGATAGCGACAGCCGGAGGTGCAGGTCTCGTGCACCACCACTTCGCTCAGCAGCGGCAACGCCGGCTTGAGCCGGTCCCAGATCCACACCGCCAGACGCTCGCTGGTGGGATTGTCCAGGCCCTCGATGTCGTTGAGGTAATGGTGGTCGAGCTGGTCGTAGAGCGGGCGGAACGCCGCCTTGATGTCGCCGAAATCCATCCCCCAGCCGCTCTCGGCGCCAGGCTCGCCGCTGACGTGCAGCTCGATGCGGAACGAGTGCCCGTGCAGGCGCGCGCACTTGTGGCCGGGCGGCACGTTGGGCAGGCGATGCGCGGCTTCGAGGGTGAAGACTTTGAAGATATCCATGGGGAGCATTGTACGGTCAGGGGTGGAGCGGCATGGCGGGCTGCCGGCGCCGCGCGACGACGACGGCGCCGTCGTGCGGCAAGGCGTCGCGACATGCGCGATGCCGGGTTGAGCGGACAAAAAAGGCCGCCCCGAAGGGCGGCCCGAGTGCGTGCGCAGCGCGTGGCCGCGGACGGATCAGCGCGGCGCGGCGGGGCGGTTGCCGCCGCCG
>NZ_AQOI01000499.1:0-1710 GCF_000364665.1 Xanthomonas sp. SHU 199 | reverse complement strand
TGGCGGCGCCGCGCGCGGCGTGGCGCCGGCGCTGCTGGAGGCCGGCGTACAGCAACTGGTGGTGGTCAACCGCGCGCCGGAACGCGCCGACGCGCTGGTCGATGCGCTGGGCGAGCCGGCGCGCGCGATCTCGCGCTACTGGGAGGACCTGCGCGAGCTGGGCGATTTCGAGCTGATCGTCAATGCCACCACCATCGGCCGCGACCCGGCCGCCAGCTTCACCCTGCCGCTGTCGCTGATCAACAGCATGACCCTGGCGGTGGACCTGAACTACGGCGAGGTGGCGATCGCGTTCCTGGCCTGGGCGCGCGCGGCGCACTGCCGCGACACCGTGGACGGCCTGGGCATGCTGGTGGAACAGGCCGCCGAGAGCTTCGAGGCCTGGCACGGCGTGCGCCCGGACACCGACCCGGTGTACGCCGCGCTGCGCGAGCGCGATGCCGTGCTGGTCAGCGCCGACTGAAACACTTCGCCTCCACCCTCTATCCGGGAATAAACGCATGGACGAATCATTGATGCTGCAAGTGCTGACGCGACTGCTCACGCAGTTGCCGCTCGCGCTGGTCTATGTGGTCGGACTGGCGCTGCTGTTCACGCGCCGTCCTGGCCGTGCGCGCACCTTGGGAATCTGCGGGCTGGCGATCCTGCTGCTGGCCCTGGGCCTGGGGCTGGCGTTGTGGTTCGTGCCGATGTGGTTGATTTCCCAAGGCCATAGTTACTCGTCGATCTCGAGCTTGTTGGGCATCGTCAACGGCGCGGTCGCCTTGATCTTCGCGGTGGGCATGCTGCTGCTGGTGCTGGCGTTGCGCTTCGCTATGCCGCCGCGCGTCGCAAACCCGCACTGATGGCGTCGCGGCGACCCGCGTCCAGGGAGATCGTGCTGCGAGAACCGCAGGGACGCCCGGGTCGCGCCTATGGCGTGGTCCTGGTCGGCGCCGATCGCCCCGTTCGCTGCCCATCAAGAGGAGGTCCTGCGTGGACTCTGTCGCCGTGAACTATCTCTTGCTCACCGCGCTGTTCCAGTTCCCGATCCTGGCGATGTCTGCGGTCGGGCTGGGGTTGCTGGCCACGCGCGGCCCTGGCCGGCCGCGTACCCTCGGCTTGTGGGGGTTGGGCGTGCTGGTGCTGGTCGTGGTACTGACGACGGGCATGTCGTTGTTGCCGGCGTGGCTGATGTCGCGCGCGGCGAACGCGACCGAATCCAACCTGTGGATGGTCATGTCGGAGGCGATCGTCGCGCTGCTGACGGCAGTGAGCGCGCTGTTGCTGGTGCTGGCGTTGTGGTTCGCCCTGCCGGCGCGGCGGGCGCCATCGCAGTGAAGAACAAGGGCGTGCGTCGTCCAGGGAGGCGAGGATGTTGGCGATAAGCGTGCACCCGGTGCTGGACATGAGCGTGCTGACCGGCGGGCTCGGCCTGCTGGCGCGGCTGTTGCTGCCGCTGATCGCGTTGCTGCTGCTCCCGCGGCTGGCGCCGGGCCGCGCACGCACGCTGGCGCGGATCGGGCTGACGGTGCTGCTGATGGGCGCGATCCTGCCGCGCCTGTTGAACGCGGTGCTGGGCTGGGTGGAACTGATGACGCCCCAGTTCCGCGGCACCCATCCGGACGCCTATGCGCTGGTGCATCTGCTGGACGATGCGCTGTACGTGGCTGGCCTGTCCCTGCTGCTGCGCGCGCTGTGGCTGGCGCTGCCGCGCAAGGCCGCGCCGCA
>NZ_AQOI01000498.1:0-2375 GCF_000364665.1 Xanthomonas sp. SHU 199 | reverse complement strand
CGGCCGGCGCTCCCGACGGTCGCGGGGGAGCATGCGGTCATCACGGCGGACGCCGCGCCGCGGGTGCTGCTGGCGGCCTCGGCGCTGGCGCGCAAGGGCGCCTACGAACTGCGTGAGGCGGTGCGTGATTTGCCGCTGGTGTTGCTGCTGCCGCCCGGTGCGCAGGAGACGCCGGACTTCTGGAGCGGCATCGCGGTGCAGCGGGTCGCGTCGATGGCCGAAGGCGTGCACGCTGCTTGCCTGGTGCTGCTGCCGGCGTGGATCGAGCAACAGCCGCGCGGCCTGTTGCTGGCCATGGCGCTGGGCAAACCGGTGATCGCCACCGCCGCCTGCGGCCTGTCCGCGGACGCTGGCGCGTGGCGCTGCGTGGAAGCCGGCGACAGCGCCGCGCTGCGCGCGCAGGTGATCGACGCCTTGGGTCTGGCGGGCTGAGCAACGCACGAGGTGTCACGGCCGCTGGCGCGTTGCCCGCCTGCCTCCCTACGCGTCAAGCGGATGCGCTGTTCCTCTAGAGCGGCTCCGGGGGGAATACGGGTGGTGTCGCGATACGCGCCATTGCCTCATGCCTCGTAACGGCGGCTTCAACCGCGACGAAGCACTCCCGGTAACGCCTCATCGCGGCTGAAGCCGCTTCTACGGCATTGGACAGCACGTCGGTTCTGCCGAGCTGCCACCACTCGCCGTGTCAGTACAGATCCTGCGGATCCACATCCAGCGACCAGCGCACCCGCCGTGCCTGCGGCAGCGCGTGGATCGCCGGCACCGCCGCGTCCAGCAACGCGTGCAGTGCGCGCCGCGTGTTGGCCGACAGCAGCAACTGGGTGCGCTGGAAACCCGCGCGGCGTGGCATCGGCGCCGGCATCGGGCCGAAGCGCTGCACCTCGTCCTGCACCGGCAGCAGTGCGCGTACCGCGGCGAGGAAGGCGTTGGCGTGCTCGACCTGCTTGGCCTCGGCACGCAGCAGCGCGAGATGCGCGAACGGCGGGAAGCCGGCGGCCTCGCGTTGCTCCAGTTCCGCGGCGGCGAAGGCGTGGTAGCCGCCGTGCACCAGGGTCTGCAGCAGCGGATGCGCGGGGTGGTGGGTCTGCAGCCAGACCTCGCCCGGACGCGCGGCGCGGCCGGCGCGCCCGGCGACCTGGATCAGCTGCTGCGCCAGCTTCTCGCTGGCGCGGAAATCGGCGGAGAACAGCCCTTCGTCGATGCCCACCACCACCACCCGGCTCAGCTGCGGCAGGTCGTGGCCCTTGGCCAGGATCTGGGTGCCGACCAGGATGCCGGGCGCAGTGCCGAGCGTGGCCAACTGCGTCTCCAGCGCATCGCGGCGCTGGGTGGTGCTGCGGTCGATGCGCAGCACCGGCACGTCCGGGAACGCCTGCACCAGGCGTTCCTCCAGGCGTTCGGTGCCGATGCCCTGCGGCTGCAGGGCCAGGCTGCCGCAGTCCGGGCAGGCCAGCGGCGCCGGCTGGCGCGCGCCGCAGTGGTGGCATTGCAGGCGCCGGCCGCCGGCGTGCACGGTCATCGGTGTGGCGTGCAGCGGGGTGCTGCAGCGCTGGCACGGCGCGGTCCAGCCGCAGTCGTGGCACAGCAGCACCGGCGCATAGCCGCGGCGGTTCTTGAACACCAGCACCTGGCCGCCGTCGGCCAGTGCCGTGCCGATCCCGGCCAGCACCTCGGGCGACAGCCCGTCCTGCAGCGGGCGCTTGCGCACGTCGAGCACGCGCACCGTCGGCGGTCTGGCGTCGCCGGCGCGGCGGGTCAGGCGCAGGTGTGCGTAGCGGCCGCCGGTGGCGTTGTGCAGGCTCTCCAGCGACGGCGTGGCGCTGCCCAGCAGCACCGGCACGTCCAGCGCCTTGCCGCGCACCAAAGCGAAATCGCGGGCGTGGTAGCGGATGCCGTCCTGCTGCTTGTAGCTGCCGTCGTGTTCCTCGTCGACCACGATCAATCCTGCCCGCGGCAGCGGCACGAACATCGCCGAGCGGGTGCCGACCACCACCCGCGCCTCGCCGCGCCAGGCGGCGGCCCAGACCCGGGCGCGTTCGTTGTCGTTGAGCCCGGAATGCAGCGCGTGCACCGGCACCCCCAGGCGGGCACGGAAGCGGGCCAGGGTCTGCGGGGTCAGGCCGATCTCCGGCACCAGCACCAGCGCCTGGCGCCCGCGCGCCAGACAGGCGGCGATCGCCTGCAGGTAGACCTCGGTCTTGCCGCTGCCGGTCACACCGTCGAGCAAGAACGGGGCAAACCCGGCGGCGGCGACCACCGCGTCGATGGCCGCCTGCTGCTCGGCGTTGGGCACCGGCCCTGGCTGTGGCTGCGGCGCCGCAGCGCTGGCCGGCACCGCGATGCGCTCGGCGTGGCCGCGCTTGGCCAGCGCGCGC
>NZ_AQOI01000497.1:0-2198 GCF_000364665.1 Xanthomonas sp. SHU 199 | reverse complement strand
TTGCGGCAGGCGCTGGACGCGGGCTGAGCCCCGCCTGGTCCGTCGCGAACGCCCGCCGCGCGCGGGCGTTCGCGTTTTGCCGCAATGCCGCAAATGTGGTGCGTGCGGAGCATGCGGTACATGCATCGTTGGTCGGACCGCACGCGCCGTCGCTGGCCCCCGCTTGCGTGTCGACGATGCGGGATGGCGGCGACGCTACCGCACGTCCCGCGTTGCGCGGCCGCAGCAGGCGTCCTGGCGGCGGCCGCGCCGCTACCGGCCGGCCCGGCCGCTCCATTCGCCACCGTCTGCAGGCCACCGGGGGACCGAGTTAGACTGTCGCCCCTCTGCGGCTCTCGCGGCCGCCCAATGGATCGTCACATCGCATGAGTTGGCTCAGCAAATTGATGCCTTCGGGCATCCGCACCGACAGCACGCCCAGCAAGAAGCGCAGCGTTCCCGAAGGCTTGTGGGAGAAATGTCCCAACTGCAGCGCCGTGCTGTACCGGCCGGAACTGGAGGAGAACCTGGAGGTGTGCCCGAAGTGCGGCCACCACATGGCGATCCGCGCGCGCGCGCGCCTGGCCGCGCTGTTCGACGCCGACACCGCGCCGACCGAGATCGGTGCGCGCCTGGGTCCGACCGACGCGCTCAAGTTCAAGGACCAGAAGAAGTACGGCGAGCGCATCAAGGCCTCGCAGAAGAGCACCGGCGA
This sequence comes from Xanthomonas sp. SHU 199, assembly GCF_000364665.1. Lineage (NCBI taxonomy): Bacteria > Pseudomonadati > Pseudomonadota > Gammaproteobacteria > Lysobacterales > Lysobacteraceae > Xanthomonas > Xanthomonas sp. SHU 199. Next base: position 1,504 of record NZ_AQOI01000497.1, on the reverse strand, counting down.
ATACGACGCGCTGGTGGCGATGCAGGGCCTGCTCAAGGGCCAGCCGCTGGTCGCGGCTTCGTTCGATTTCGCCTTCATGGGCGGCTCGATGGGCTCGGTGGTCGGCGAGCGCTTCGCCCTGGCCGCGGAGACCGCGCTGAAGATCGGCGCACCGTTCGTGTGCTTCTCCGCCAGCGGCGGCGCGCGCATGCAGGAAGGCCTGTTCTCGCTGATGCAGATGGCCAAGACCTCGGCCGCGCTCGGCCGCTTGCGCGAGGCCGGCCTGCCGTACGTATCGGTGCTGACCCATCCCACCACCGGCGGCGTGTCGGCCAGCTTCGCCATGCTCGGCGACATCAACATCGCCGAGCCGTACGCGCTGATCGGCTTCGCCGGCCCGCGCGTGATCGAGCAGACCGTGCGCGAGACCCTGCCGGAAGGCTTCCAGCGTTCGGAGTTCCTGCTCGAGCACGGCGCCATCGACCAGATCTGCGACCGCCGCGAACTGCGCGACCGCCTGTCCGAGCTGCTGGCGCTGATGATGCGGCAGCCGGCCCCGGCGAAGAGCGAGGCGGCATGAGGGCCGGGAATCGGGAATCGGGAATGGGGAATCGTGGTGTCGCGCGTGCGTCGCATCGCGCGGCAAGCCCATGCTTGTCGCGATCCCTGGACGTCTCCGGCTGTTCCCGATTCCCGATTCTCCATTCCCGATTCCCCAGCGCATGAGCCAACGCAAATACTTCGGCACCGACGGCATCCGCGGCCGGGTCGGGCAGGGGGCGATTTCCGCCGATTTCGTGATGCGCCTGGGCAATGCGCTGGGCCGCGTGCTGGTCGCCGGCGGCACCGCGCGGCCGACCGTGGTGATCGGCAAGGACACGCGCATCTCCGGCTACATGTTCGAGTCGGCGCTGGAGGCCGGGCTGGTCGCGGCAGGCGCCAACGTGCAGTTGCTCGGGCCGATGCCGACTCCGGCGGTGGCGTTCCTCACGCGCACTCTCGGTGCCGACGCCGGCATCGTCATCAGCGCCTCGCACAATCCGCACTACGACAACGGCATCAAGTTCTTCTCCGCCCACGGCGAGAAGCTCGATGACGCCACCGAGCAGGCGATCGAGGCCGCGCTGGACGCGCCGTTCGCCACGGTCGAGTCCGAGCGGCTGGGCAAGGCGATGCGCGCGCGCGAGGCGATCGGCCGCTACATCGAGTTCTGCAAGGCGAGCGTGCCGCGCGGCTTCGACCTGCGCGGACTGAAGCTGGTGCTGGACTGCGCGCACGGCGCGACCTACCACATCGCGCCGCTGCTGTTCCGCGAACTGGGCGCGGAGGTGATCGCGATCGGCGCCGCGCCGGACGGGCTCAACATCAACGCCGGCGTCGGCTCGATGCACATCGACAACCTCGCCGCCAACGTGCGCGAGCATGGCGCGCACCTGGGCATTGCCTTCGACGGCGACGGCGACCGCGTGCTGATGGCCGACGACCAGGGCAACCCGGTCGACGGCGACGGTCTGCTGTACGTGCT
>NZ_AQOI01000496.1:0-4787 GCF_000364665.1 Xanthomonas sp. SHU 199 | reverse complement strand
GCGGCTGGCAGGCCAGCGGCCGCCTGCACGGCCCGGTAGTCGGCACGCTGATGACCAACTATGGCCTGGAACGGGCGCTGGCCGCGTTGCAGGTGCCGTTCCTGCGCGCCAAGGTCGGCGACCGCTACGTGCACCAGGCACTGGTGGAACAGGGCGGGGTGCTTGGCGGCGAGGCCTCCGGGCACATGCTGTGCCTGGACCGCGCCACCACCGGCGACGCCATCGTCAGCGCGCTGCAGGTGCTGGAAGTGCTCAAGCGCTCGCGGCAGACCCTGCGCCAGGCGCTGGCCGGGCTGCAGAAGGTGCCGCAGCAGACGGTCAACGTGCGCCTGCAGCCGGGCGTGCGCCCGCTCGAGGCCGATACCGTGAAGGCCGCGCTGGCCGCGGCGCAGGCGGCGGTGCAGGGGCGCGGGCGCGCCTTCCTGCGCGCTTCCGGCACCGAACCGGTGGTGCGGGTCACGGTCGAGGCCGACGATGCCGTGCTGATGCGACAGACCCTCGACGCGCTGGCCGAGGCGGTCCGTGACGCGGCGTGAGTCGATCGCCATTGCCCTCTTCGTGATCGTCGCCAAGGCGGTCACGTTCTACCTGCTGTATCGCCTGCTGCGCTGAGCGCGGCGTTTGCTTCCTCTCACGAGATGACGGTTCCTGCCATGACTGCGCGCATTCCCACCCTCGACATCACCCGTTTCGATACCGACCGCGAGGCCTTCGTCGCCGAGCTGGGCGCGGCCTACCGCGAGTGGGGCTTCGCCGGCATCCGCAACCACGGCATCGCGCAGGCGCAGATCGACGCGGCCTACGACGTGTTCAAGGCGTTCTTCGCCCTGCCCGAGGAGACCAAGCGCACCTACCACCTGCCCGGCAGCGGCGGCGCGCGCGGCTATACCGCCTTCGGCGTGGAGACCGCCAAGGACTCCAAGCACTTCGACCTGAAGGAGTTCTGGCACATCGGTCGCGAGATTTCCGACGACTCGCCGTACCGCGCGGTGATGCCGCCGAACCTGTGGCCGAGCGAAGTGCCCGGCTTCCGCGCCCACGGCTACGGCTTGTACCAGGCGCTGGACCAGCTCGGCGCGCGCGTGCTGTCGGCGCTGGCCCTGCACATCGGCCTGACCGAGCACTACTTCGTCGACAAGACCGATTCGGGCAATTCGATCCTGCGCCCGATCCACTACCCGCCGATCACCGCCGACGACATCCCCAACGTGCGCGCCGGTGCCCACGAGGACATCAACCTGATCACCCTGCTGGTCGGCGCCAGCGCCGCCGGCCTGGAAGTGAAGTCCAAGCAGGGCGAGTGGGTGCCGTTCACCTCCGACGCCGACACCATCGTGGTCAACATCGGCGACATGCTGCAGCGCCTGACCAATCACGTGTACCCCTCGACCACCCATCGCGTGGTCAACCCCCCGGGCGAGCAGGCGCGCCAGCCGCGCTACTCGGTGCCGTTCTTCCTGCACCCGAACCCGGACTTCGTGATCGACGTGCTGCCGTCCTGCGTCAGCGCCGACAACCCCAGCCGCTATCCCGAGCCGATCACCGCGCAGGGCTACCTGGAAGAGCGCTTGCGCGAGATCAAGCTGAAGTAAGTCGCGCCCGCAACGCTGCGTGCCGCCGCCGGGACGCCCGGCGGCCGGGACCGGCCTCAAGCCGGGTCCATTCACTGCCGATATCGTTTGCAGGTCGCCCTCGACGCGCCGTCCGGGAGGTCCGGGCGCTGCCAGCCGGGCCCGTAGCGAGGGTGCGATGACAAGGCGAACAGGATCGTTCTGGCGGCAAGGCCGCTGCCGTTGGCTTGCCGTGGTGCTCGCGATGGCGGCGTTGCCGGCCGCGGCCACGCCGGTCACGGTGCTTGTGGCCGACGCCGCCGGTCCGCTGGCCGATGCCGTGGTCAGCCTGCAACCGGCCGTGCCGGCGCGCCCGGCCGCGACGGCCTCGGCGACGGCGACGATGGATCAGGTCAACTCGCAGTTCGTGCCCGCAGTGCTGGCGGTGCAGGCCGGCAGTTGGGTGCGCTTTCCCAACAGCGACCAGATCCGCCACCAGGTCTATTCCTTCTCGCCCGCCAAGCGCTTCGAACTGCCGCTGTACCAGGGCAGCACCGCCAAGCCGGTGCGCTTCGAGCAGGCGGGTCTGGTCACGGTGGGCTGCAACATCCACGACTGGATGGTCGGCTACGTGGTGGTGCTGGATACCCCGTACTTCGCGGTGACCGGCGCCGACGCGCAGGTGCGGCTGGAGGTGCCGCCCGGCGCCTACGAACTGCGGGTGTGGCATCCGCGCCTGAGCGGCGCCGGCTACGCGCAACCGCTGCAGGTAGCGCGCGCGCCGCTGCGCCAGGCGGTGCAGTTGGCCACGCGCGGACCGGCGCCGGTCGTCCCGGAAGATCCGCGCATCCGCGCGCTGCAGGACAAGTTCCGCCGCAGCCAGACGGCGCCGACGCGATGAAGCCTTGGCGGTTGCACACCCGCATCGCCGCGCTGCTGGTGCTGGTGGTGCTGGCGGCCCAGGCGCTGACGTTCCTGGCCGTGCACGTGGCGACCCGGCGCAGCGTCGCCGCGCAACTGGACGACGAACTGCGCACGGGCGAGCGTGTGTGGCAGCGCATCGATCAGCGCCGCGACGAGCAACTGCTGCAGGCCGCCTCGGTGCTGGCCGACGATTTCGGCTTCCGCGCCGCGGTGACCAGCGGCGACGTGCCGACCATGCAGTCGGCACTGCGCAACCACGCCGCGCGGGTGCGCGCGCCCAGCGCGCTGCTGCTGTCGGCTGACGGCCAATTCCTGGCCGGGCTGTCGGCGCTGCCGCAGGCGCAGCAACTGCGTGCGGTGCAGCCGCTGCTGCGGCAGGCGCAGCGCAACGGTAGTGCGGTCGGCATCGTGCTGCTGGATCGGCGCCTCATGCGTCTGGCGCTGGTGCAGGTGCTGGCGCCGCAACGGGTCGGCTGGGTCGCGATCGGCGGCGAATCCGGCGACGAGCTCGGCCAGGATTTCGTCGGCACCACCGGGCTGGACGCGACCTTCTTCACCACCCAGGGCGCACCGCAGGTGCTGGCCTCGACCCTGGATCCGCTGCGTGCCGCGCAGTTCCAGCAGCAACTGCGGCGCACGCCGCTGGCGTCGGCGGCCGCGCAGCCGCTGCAGTTGGGGCAGGCGCGCTACCTGCTGCGGGTGCGGCCGGCGTCCGACGACGGCCGGGTCATGGTCGCGCTGCAGGCCTCGCTGGACCGCGCCGACGCGCCGTACCGTCTGCTGAAGCTGCGCATCCTGATCCTGGCCGGCGTGGCCACGCTGGCCGCACTGGTGGCGGCGATCTTCCTGGCGCGCGGGGTCAGCCGCCCGGTCGCGCAACTGGTCGCGGCGACGCGGCGTATCCAGCACGGCGACTACCAGGCGCTGCTGCCGCTGCACGCCGGTGCCGAACTGGCCGAGCTGGCCAGCAGCTTCGGCGCCATGCAGCGCCGCATCGCCAGTCGCGAGCAGGACATCCTGCACCAGGCGCGGCACGATGCGCTGACCGGGATGCCCAACCGCACGGCGCTGCTGCAGCACCTGCAGTCCGTGGTCGAGGCCTGCCAGACCGATGCCAGTTCCGCCGCGGTGCTGGTGCTGGACCTGGAGCGCTTCAAGGAACTCAACGACAGCTTCGGCCACGATTTCGCCGACCAGGTGCTGGTCCACACCGGGCGCCGGCTGGAGCAGGCGGTGCGCGCGCCGGACCGGGTCGGCCGGCTCGGCAGCGACGAATTCATGGTTGTGCTGGCGCACGCCGATGCCGCCGCGGTGGAGGCCTATGCCGACGAGCTGCTGGCGCAACTGAGGCACCCGCTGAGCCTGCCGCAGGCGCGGATCCTGGCCGACGCCAGCATCGGCATCGCGCTGATTCCCGCGCATGGCGCCGATGCCGACACCCTGTTGCGCCGCGCCGACATCGCCCGCCAGCAGGCGCGGCAACACGGCGGCGGTGCATCCGTGTACCGCGACGGGCAGGACGAGCAGCACCTGCGCCGCCTGCGCCTGACCGGCGACCTGCGCCAGGCGATCGCGCGCGGCGAGATGTCGCTGCGCTTCCAGCCGAAGATCTGCCTGGCGCGCGGCGCGGTCGAACAAGTGGAGGTGTTGCTGCGTTGGCGGCATCCGCTGCTCGGCCCGATCGGGCCGGACGAGTTCGTTGCGTTGGCCGAGCACTCCGGCGCGATCCAGCAACTCACCCAGTTCGTGCTCGACGAGGCGATGCGCCTGCAGGCGCAGTGGCGCGGCCAGGGCCTGGATCTGGGCCTGGCGGTGAACCTGTCGGCGCTGGATCTCAACGATCCGGGGCTGCCGGCGTTCGTCAGCGGCTGCCTGGCACGGCACGGCCTGGCCGCGCCGCGGCTGACCCTGGAACTGACCGAAAGCGCGCTGATGCGCGACGTCGAGCACGCCCTGCACATGCTGCAGCAGCTGCGCCGCTGCGGCGTACGCCTGTCCATCGACGACTTCGGCACCGGCTATTCGTCGCTGGCGCAGCTCAAGCGCATGCCGGTGCACGAACTGAAGATCGACAAGAGCTTCGTGTTGCAATTGGCCGCGGGCAGCGACGACGCGGTGATCGTGCGCAGTACCATCGACCTGGGCCACCACATGGGCTTGCAGGTGGTCGCCGAGGGCGTCGAGCACGCCGCCGCGGAAGCCTTGCTGCGCAGCTACGGCTGCGACGTGGCGCAGGGCTATCTGTACGCGCCGCCGCTGGATGCGCCGGCGCTGCTGGCCTGGTGCGCGCGCCGCGCGGCGGCCGGCGCGGCC
>NZ_AQOI01000495.1:0-870 GCF_000364665.1 Xanthomonas sp. SHU 199 | reverse complement strand
CGGCCGCCTGCGCGGCCAGGCTGGCATAGGCCTGCAGGCGCTGCGGCTTCGGCGTCTGGTAGGCGACCTGGGCCCACTGGTCGCGCACCGCGACCACTGCCGGCGTCAGCGGCGCGGCGGCGACGGCCGCCCCCAGCGGCGACAGCGCAAGCAACAACGACAGCGCACGCAGACGGACGTTCATCGGGCATCTCCAAATCGGGAAGGAGCGCGCGCGGCATGCCGGCGCACCACGGGCAACTGCGCTTTCAAACTGCGGTCCACCAGCCCCGGCAGGGCGCCGTTGAGGCGGGCGAAGAGTTTTTCCGGCCAACCGATCTGCAGGCGCCGATCGCCGCGTTCGATCGCCTGGCGCAGCGCGCGCGCCACCCGCTCGGGCGTATCCGCGCCGACCTTCAACTCCTGGTTCATCGCATCCACCTGCGCGGTGTTGAACGCGGTGCGGGTGGCGCGCGGCGCCAGGTACTGGAAACGCACATGGCTGTCGGCGTACTCGCGCGCCAGCGCCTCGAACAGCCCGCGCAGGCCGAACTTGCTGGCGCTGTAGCCGGCAAAGCCGGGAAAGCCCAGGCTGCCGAAGGTGGAGCCGACCGCCACCACCGTGGCCTGCGGCTGCGCCTGCAGCAACGGCAGCAGCGCGCGCACCAGCAACATCGGCGCCATCAGGTTGGTGTCGAGCAATTGCCGCAGATCCTGCTCGGACTGCTCGGCGAACAGGCCGAAGCCGCTCTGCGCATGCGCGATCAGCAGCAGCGAGGGACGGATCGGCAAGGCCCCGGCGGCGGCGAGCAACTGCGCGCGCCCGGCCGGCGTGGACAGGTCCAGCGGCAGCGGCAGCACCCGCCCCTGCGGATGCCGGCCGGCGACCTG
>NZ_AQOI01000494.1:0-21251 GCF_000364665.1 Xanthomonas sp. SHU 199 | reverse complement strand
TGCTGCGCGGCGGCGAGGAGCCACAGCAGCGCCAGCGCTGGGCGCAGGCATTGCTGAAGCCGTGGCCGCGCCGCGTGCGCGGGCCGCGTCCGCGGCGCATCCTGTCGGCGCTGGCGCGTGCGCGGATGGTGCAGCAGGCGACCGCTATACCCAGGCCGCCGGGACAGATGGCGACGCTGTGGCGCGCCTGGTGGGCCGGGCTGGGCTAGAGCGACCAACACTCTTCGACGACGTCGGGTTGGCCTGCCAGGCCCAACCCGAAGGGCCGAGGTTGCGCGCGTGCGTCGCGGTGTCATCGCTCAGATCTGGACAGACGTCCACGTCCTCGCGCGTCCTCGCAACAGGTACGCGCAACCGCGACGCGGCATCGCGGGCAGGACGACACGTCCCACCCGCACCGCCGCCTGGCTTCAGGGCGCGCTGCCGGCGCCGCTGTTGGCGTACTCGTAGAAGCGATTGGCCGAGGTGCTGCAGTTGCTGCTGCAGTACGGACGGCCGATGGTCGAGGCGTTCCACGGCGCGCTCTTGCGGATGTGCCCGCCCAGCGTCGAGTCGCGGATCACCACCTTGCCGTTGGGCGAGGTGCCGTCGACGTAGTTGGACAGGCTGCCCACGCTCTCGTCCCAGGCCCGGCCCAGCCACACCGTGCCGCTGCCCGGATTGCCGACCGCATCGAAGGTGCTGCCGATCGCCAGGAAGCCGTAGCTGCTGCCCGGGCGGGTGCTGGGCGCGAAGATCACCCCGCCGTCGGCGGCGCCGCGGCGCGCGGCGGTGTAGCGGATGGTGCTGCCGGCGAACACCGCCACGCCCGAGCCGAAGATGAAGTCGGTGTCGCCCTCGATGGTGCCGCCCTTGAAATAGGCGCGGATCACCGTGTTGGCGCTGCCGGCGCTGACCAGCAGGGTGTCCTGGTTGCCGGTCAGCACCACGTTCTCCAGCACTGCCTTGTCGCCGCGCAACGCCAGCGCCACCGCCGACTGGTTGCTGCCGCTGTAGGTGCCCTCGACATAGCTGTTGACGATCGCCAGGTTGCGCGCCTGGAACTGCGCCGCGCGCACGGTGACGGTGCCGCTGTCGGAGGTGCCGACGGTGCTGCTGGCGGCGTTGCTGGCGCACGGATGGGTGGCGCTGCCGGTGGGTTTCGGGGTGGGGTTGGCGTTGCCGAAACGGATCGTGGTGCTGGCCGGGCTGCCGCCGAGGCCGAACAGCGTGAGCGGCGGCGCCGCGGCGGGGACGCAGACCACTTCGGTGTAGGTGCCCGGCGCCACGCTGATGTAGCGGCGCATGCTGCCGCCGGCGGCGACCGCGGCGTCCACCGCGGCCTGCACGGTGCGGTAGCGGGTGCTGCCGTCGGCGGCCACCGCGTAGTCGGCCTGCAGCAGCGCGACGCCGGCGCTTGGATCCCAGTTGTCGGTGACCAGCGCGCCGATCGGTCCGGCCTGGGCCAGGTGGCGGGCGACGGTCTGGTTGGCCGCCTCGCTGCTGGTCAGTTGCGGGCGCGACGCAGTGCCGGTCAGCGCCGGGGCATCGGTGACGACCCCGCCCGCCAGGGCGAGGGTGGAGGAAAGCAGCAACCAGCGCGATACGGTCATGGGAAGCCTCCGCTCAAGGATAAGGGCCCGCGGCAACGCTTGGAATGATACCGGTGTCATCCGGTCGCCTGATCCGGCGTCGTCAGCGGACCGGCGATGGTAGGGGCGTTCGCCCGTCGATGCCGGCCGGTGTCTCAGCCAGAGCTCGGTTATGTCGCTTCCATCACGATCGCGGATCCGCCGCACGCGCGGCGCGCCGGTTGGCATGGGCGTGGAGGGCGATTTCCAGGCCGAAAGGCGACGGCTGCAGGTGTTCCAGACCCGGCGGCGGCGGACGGTCGCCGCACTGCAGCATGGATCTGCGCGCGGTGTGCCGACCCTGAGTGGTGGCGTGACGGGGTCGTGAATTTGGATACGAGCGGCGCCGCGACGTGCGCTACGCTCGACGCGGATCTCATCTGGAAGCCCGTCGATTGAAGCGCCTGTGCCGTTGGTGCTGCCTGTTGCTGTGCCTGGGCGTGACCGGGTCGGTGCTGGGGCAGGAACTGCTGTTGCAACGGCTGGCCGCCGACCCTCCGGCATCGGAGGTGGTGGCGGGGCGTGACGATGCCGCGTTCGCCGATGCCGGGCATGGTGCGATTCTGTACGAGCGCAGCAAGCAGCCCACCTGGTGGCGGATCCGTGCCGACCATGCGATCGGTCGCGACGGCCAGCCGCAACTGGTGCTGCAGTCGCCGTATCTGACCCGGGTCGAGGCCTGGGTGCCAGGGCGCACCGCGCCGACCCGGCACGCGATCTACGGCGCCGACGCCGACCTGCGCTACTCCACCCGGGCCCTGGTGATCGCCTTGCCGCAGGGGTTGCCGGCCGGTGCCTCGATCTGGCTGCGGGTGCACGCGCCGGCGGCGATGCCGATGCCGGTGGGCATCGCGCCGCTGGCGCAGGTGCAGCGCGAGGATCTGCACTATGTCGGCTGGCGCGCCTTCATCCTCGGCTCGACCACGGTGCTGGCGATCCTGGCGATCGCGTTGTGGGCGCGTCTGCGCGAGCCGATCTACGGCTACTTCACCGCCAACGTGATGTGCGTGCTGCTGTACCTGCTCGGCCTCGGCGGCGAGGCGCGCGCGGTGCCGGGCCTGGCCAGCGTGTTCGCGTCCTCGCCGACGCCGATGCGCATCGTCGCCGCGCTCGGTGGCTTCTTCATCATCACCTTCCAGCGCCGGCAACTGGAGATGCGGCGGCAACTGCCGCGGCTGGACCGGGTGCTGCGGCTATGCGCGCTGTTCCTGCTCGGCATCGCCGTGGCCTGCCTGCTGTCGGACGCGGCGGTGCTGAGCGTGCTGGGCAATCTCGGGCTGATCGTCGGTGCGGCGCTGCTGCTGCCGTGTTGCCTGCTGCTGGCCTTGCGCGGGCAACGCTACGCCTGGCCGTTGCTGGCTTCGTGGACGCCGCTGTGGATGCTGTGCGTGCTGCGCTGCCTGGAACTGACCGGGTGGTTGCGCCTGGACGTGGCCGCGCCGGTGCTGGCGCATGGCATCAGCCTGGCGTTGGCGATCTCCTGCCTGCTGGTGACCTTCGGTCTGGCCGAGCAGATCCTGGAACTGCGTCGCGACCGCGACCGCGCCAGCCGCATGGCGACCGTGGACGAACTCACCGGCATCCTCACCCGCGCCGCGCTGCAGCAGCGTCTGGCCGAGGCGCTGCAGGACGCCGCGCGCGGCGACCGGCCGCTGGCATTGGCCTATATCGATATCGACCATTTCAAGCGCATCAACGACATCCATGGCCACGCCGGTGGCGACGCCTGCCTGCGCTGGGTCGCCGCCTGCGCGCGGGCGCGCCTGCGCAGCAGCGACACGCTCGGCCGCCAGGGCGGCGATGAGATGTTGCTGCTGATGCCCGGCGCCACCCTGGAGGCCGCGCGGCGGGTGGCCGAGGACATCCGCCAGCACGTCGCCGCGCAGCCGCTGCCGCGCGAAGGCCAGGCGCTGTCATGCACGCTGAGCGTCGGCGTGGCGCAATGGCAGCGCGGCGAGAGCGTGGCGGCGCTGTTGCAGCGGGCCGATGCCGCGCTCTACGCCAGCAAGGCCGCCGGCCGCAACCGCGTCAGCGTTTCCCCATCCACCGCGTCACCCACCAAGGAGCCTCAGCCATGACTGCACAGCCCGCTTTGCCCGCGTTCGCTCCCGATCAGTTGCAGGTCGGCGACATCCTGTTGCAACTGGGCTGCGGCCCGGTCTCCGAACTGATCGCCTGGTGCGGCGACAGCATCTACAGCCATGCCGCCATCGTCGCCGACAACGGCGAGCTGATCGAGGCGGCGGCCAGCGGCGTGCGCCGCTATCCGCTGTCGCAGCGGCTGACCGACACCACCAACTACCTGATCATCGACGCCTACCGGCCGCTCAGCTACGCCTGCGTGGCGCTGGACGACGCCGATCGCGCCAGCGTGCTGGCGAAGGCACAGTTGATGCTGAAAACCCCATATCCGCTGGACAGCCTGGCCACGCTCGGCCTGCTGGTCGCCATCCGCGGCAAGTGGCCGCAGCACTGGCTGGCGCGGATCGTGGTGCGCGAGGCGCTGGACCATCTGGTGCGCGACGACCCTTCGCACATGGTGTGCAGCGAAGTGGTGTACCGCGCGCTGGCCGAATGCGATGTGACGCCGCCGGGCCGGCTGGCGCCGCAGATCGTGCTCAGCGGGCCGACCCACATGCCGTTCCCGCACTTGGACTGGAAGGCGCTGTGGCAGGAAGTGTGGCAACTGCTGCATCCGCAGCGGCAGCAGGCCCTGGGCGACATCGCGCAGCGCCTGGCCGCGGTGGAGGGCGCACCGGCCAGCCTGGCCGCCTCGGCGCTGACCACGGTCGCCGACGACGACTTGCTGAGTCGCGCCAACGCGGTCCGCGCCGGACTCCACCTGCCGCCGCTGGCGCCGGTCACCGATCAGGTGGAAGACAACGGCAGTCTGCTGCGGGAAGCCGGCGAAGAAGCGCCGGGAACGCCCTTGCCGAAGCCCAACCCCAAGCTGGTGATGCCGCTGGACCTGGCCAACAGCCCCTCGCACGTGGTGCTGGGGCGCCTGCTTGAGGTGCCCACGTCGGCGTAGCTGAAAGGCTGCGCGCCAGCGCAGTGCGCGAGGCTGCGCCCGTACCCTCATCCGCCCCTTCGGGGCACCTTCTCCCGAGGGGAGAAGGGAGAGCTTGCCCCTCTCCCATTGGGAGAGGGGCGGGGTGAGGGTGCTGCCTCCCGGCCACGCACGCCAACGCACCTGACCCACCAACGCTCTACGGCTGCTTCGTCCGCTCCAGCACCAGCAACGGATCGATGCGCACATCGAACCGCGCCAGGAGAATGTGTCGGCGACCCGGATGAGGAACGCGCCGCCGCGCGCCAGCGCACCTGACGCACCAACGCTCTACGGCTGCTTCGTCCGCTCCAGCACCAACAACGGATCGATGCGCACATCGAACCAATTCATCCCCCAATGCAGATGCGGCCCGGTCGCACGACCCGTGGCACCCACTGCGCCGATCACTTGGCCCTGGGCGATGCGGTCGCCGACTTTGACGTCGATCCGCGACAGGTGCAGGAAGTTGGAGCTGACGCCATAGCCGTGATCCAGCAGCACGGTGCCGCCGGTGAGGTACAGGTCGGGGGCCGCGAAGGTGATCACGCCGGCGGCCGGGGCCTTGACCGGGGTGCCGGTGGGCACGGCGATGTCCATGCCGGAATGCCCGGCGCCGGGCTGGCCGTTGTAGACCCGGGCGTTGCCGAAGCGGCCGCTGATGCGGCCCTGCACCGGCCAGATGAAGGGTGCGGCGAAATCGGTGCGCGGGTCGTCGCGGTCGCGTGCGGCAGTGACCTGGGCCTGTTCGCGCTTGATCCGCTCGGCGATCGCCGGCGGCGGGTTCACCGTCTTCGGCGGCACCCCGTTGACCTGTTCCAGCGGCCAGTCGCGCGGCGTCACCGCGATCTCGACCGTCTCGGTCCCGCCATCCGGGCGCTGCACGGCGATGCGCAGCGGACCGCGCTCGTCGCGGCCGATGCCGAACACCACGCTGCCGTAGTCGCTGACCCGCAGGGTGCGTCCGGCGTACTGCACGCGGCTGCCGGGCGCGACCTTGCCGATCACCAGCGCGCCCTGCGAGGCGCTGCGCGGGAACACGCTACGCGCCTGGGCGCCGGCTGCGGCCGGCGTCTGTGCGTGCAGCGCCGGGGCGAGCGGCACGGCCAGCAGGACCAACGCCAATGCGGCGCCGGACACCAGGGCGCCGCGCATCAGCGGTCGAACGCCAGGCGCTGCCCGTTGGGGCTGCCGACCAGGCGGGTGCCGTCCCAGGCCAGCACGCCGTTGACCCAGGTCGCGGCGATCCTGGAGCGGAAGCTGCGGCCTTCGAACGGCGACCAGCCGCACTTGGACAGCACGTCCTCGCGGCGCACGGTGAACGCGGTGTCGTCGATCAGCACCAGGTCGGCGTGGTAGCCCTCGCGCAGGAAGCCGCGTTCGTGCACGTCGAACAGCAGCGCCGGCGCGTGCGCGAACTTGTGCACCACCTGGGCCACGCTGAGTCGGCCCTCGTGGACCAACTCCAGCGCCGCGACCAGCGCGTACTGCACCAGCGGCAAGCCCGACGGCGCCTGCGCGTACGGCTTGCTCTTCTCTTCCCAGGTGTGCGGGGCGTGGTCGGTGGCGAGCACGTCGATCACGTCCTCGGCGATCGCGCGGATCAGCGCCTCGCGGTCGCTGGCGTCCTTGATCGCCGGGTTGCACTTGATCAGGTTGCCGAGCGTGGCGTAGTCGGCGCGGTCGAAGCGCAGGAAATGGATGCAGGTCTCGGCGGTGATGCGCTTGCCCTGGATCGGGCCGGGGGTGAACAGCGCCAGCTCGTCGGCGGTGGAGATGTGCAGCACGTGCAGGCGGGTGCCGTGCTTCTTCGCCAGCGACACCGCCAGCTGCGAGGACTTCAGGCAGGCCTCGCGCGAGCGGATGTCCGGGTGCATGTCCGGGGTCAGCGCCTCGCCATGCTTTTCCTTGAACGCAGCCAGGGTCGCGTCGATGGTCGGGGTGTCTTCGCAGTGGGTGATGATCGGCGTCGGTGCGTCGCGGAAGATCGCGTCCAGGGTCTGCGGGTTGTCGACCAGCATGTTGCCGGTGGAGGCGCCCATGAACACCTTGATACCGGGCGCGGTCTTCGGGTCCAGGGTCTGGATCGCGGCCAGGTTGTCGTTGCTGGCGCCCAGGTAGAAGCCGTAGTTGCCCCAGGCGCGGCCGCGCGCGGCGTCGTACTTGGCCTGCAGCGCGGCGGCGTCGAGCGTGGGCGGGTTGGTGTTGGGCATGTCCATGAAGCTGGTCAGGCCGCCGGCCACCGCCGCGGCCGATTCGGTGGCGATGTCGCCCTTGTGGGTCAGGCCGGGTTCGCGGAAGTGCACCTGGTCGTCGATCATGCCGGGCAGCAGCCAGCGCCCGGCGGCATCGACCACGGTCTCGCCCTCGCGCGCGGCCAGCTGCGGGGCGATCGCGGCGATGCGGCCGTCGGCGATGCGCAGATCGCCCTGGGTTTCGCGGCCTTCGTTGACCAGGCGCGCGTTGACGATCAGTGTGGAAGCGGACATCAGTGTTTTCCTTGGCAGCGGCAGGGTGGCGGCGCCGTGGGGTCGGGCACCGGGTCGAACCCGCCAGGATGGAAGGGGTGGCAGCGGCCGACGCGGCGGGCGGCCATCCAGCCGCCGCGCAATGCGCCGAAACGGGCGATGGCGGTCACCGCATACGCCGAGCAACTGGGCACGAAACGACAGCGCGGTCCCAGCAGCGGGCTGATGAAGCGCTGGTACAGGCGCAGCAGGGCGATGAGAGCGCGGGCGATCACATCACCATGATATGCCACTGTGCTGGACTAGGCGGGTCGCTCGGCGTATACGCCGCGTTGTTGCCGCGGGGGGTAGGGTAGGCTATAAAGGCCCGCTTTCCCGGGCCCCGGGAAGACCAAGGAAGAGCGTTCGTGGCTGCTAAAAAACCTGCAAAGAAGGCCGTCCAGGCCGCCAAGAAGCCTGCCAAGCCCGTCGCCAAGAAAGCGACGGTGTCCGCCGCCAGCAAACCACTGAAGAAAGCCGCGCCTGCGAAATCGGCAGCCAAGGCCGCGCCGGCCAAATCGGCCAGCAAGGCCGTGGCCAAGAAGCCGGCGGCCAAGCCGGTCGCTGCGGCGCCGGCCAAGTCCGCTCCTGCCAAGAAGGCCCCGGCCAAGACGGCGCCTGCCAAGCCGGTCGCCCCGGCCAAGGCCGCCGTCAAGCCAGCGCCCGCCGCCAAGCCGGCAGCGAAGACGCCAGCGGCCAAGCCTGTGGCCAAGACCGCGGCCGCTCCCGCCAAATCCAAACCGGCCACCGCCTCTGCCGCACCTGCGGTGACCACCTCCGTACCGAAGTCGGCGCCCAAGCCGGCTGCGGCCAAGCCTGTCCCGGTCAAGCCCGCCGCGCCTGCCGCAGCACCGGCCTCCAAGCCCGTTGCCGCCAAGTCCGTCGCGCCGTCGACCCCGCCACAAAAGAATCCCGTGTCCGTTTCGAAATCCTCCGCGAAAACCCCCACCAAGTCCGAATCCACCCCGAAGGCGCCGGTCGCCAAGCCCACCGGCAAGGTCGCCGTGGCCGT
This sequence comes from Xanthomonas sp. SHU 199, assembly GCF_000364665.1. Classification (NCBI taxonomy): domain Bacteria; kingdom Pseudomonadati; phylum Pseudomonadota; class Gammaproteobacteria; order Lysobacterales; family Lysobacteraceae; genus Xanthomonas; species Xanthomonas sp. SHU 199. The sequence continues at coordinate 13,073 of NZ_AQOI01000494.1, read as the reverse complement.
GACCGCCAAGTCCAACACCCCGGTCAAGCCGGCCAAGTACAAGGTGGTCGAGTACAAGACCGACGAGGCCACCGGCCGCCCGATCCTGCCCAAGGGCTACAAGCCGGCGGCCGACGAGGAGTACATGAGCGCGCTGCAGCAGGAGTACTTCCGCCAGCGCCTGCTCACCTGGCGCGCCGATCTGGTCGAGGAATCCAAGCAGACCATCGAGAACCTGCGCGACGAGGTCCGCGACATCGGCGACGAAGCCGAGCGCGCCACTCGCGAAACCGAGAACTCGCTGGAACTGCGGACCCGCGACCGCTACCGCAAGCTGATCGGCAAGATCGACAGCACGCTCAAGCGCCTGGACGCCGGCGACTACGGCTACTGCGTGGACACTGGCGAGGAAATCGGCCTGGAGCGCCTGGAGGCGCGCCTGACCGCCGAGCGCACCATCGACGCGCAGGAGCGCTGGGAGCACCTGCAGAAGCAGCAGGGCGACTGAGCGATCACCGCCTTCAATGCGTCAAGGCAAGGCCCCGCTCACGCGGGGCTTTGCGTTTTGGTCGCCTCATCGCCGGTCTAGGCAGTTCGTCTGTCGGCGATGCCGCACGCCGCGGAGGCGATGCCGCCTCCCCAAATCGGCCCCGCGGCATCGACGTGATGCTCGGCCATGGGCCGATCCTGCTGCTGGGCCACCTGCGGCTGTGCGGGTGATGCGTCGAGGTGGCTGTCCCTCAGCATGGGCGGCGGCGCCTTCAGCGCACCCCGTTGACCAGAGCGCTTTTCGCGTCCTTGACGAGATCCAGGCCGAGCGGACTGAAGTTGTAAAGGTCCTCCTTGGTGGCTGCGATGTTCAGCCCGACGATGGCCGAGGTGTCCGGATCCACATCCACGGCCAGCGGCATGGCGGCGAACTGCACATAGTCTCGGCTGGCGTTCCATTGCGCATTGCCACCGATCGCCTGGAGGAGGCGATCGATGTGGGTGCCGACCGGCTGGCCGAGCAGGTCGAAGGGCAGGGGAACTTTCAGATCGGCGAAGGCGATTAGGTTGATGACACGGTCATTACGGAAGCGTAAGGCCAGCTGACTGTAGACGAGCGTGCCAACCGGACGCGGATGCCGAGCCAGTTGCGCTTTGAAATCGCGCGGGTACAGGTACATCACGCTGAGCGTGTCCGGATGCTCGGCATCGTCGCGGGTGATGTCAGGCTGGCCGAGTAAGGCCAGGACCTGTTGCTTGTGCATGCCAAGCGCGACCGGGCCGATGTGCGTGCATGGAGCGGGTAGGGTGGACGCATTACTGGAGGCAGCGAAGGCCTGGTGGAGCCCGCGGGTACAGGCAGCGGCGTCGTTGCCGGTGGCGTTGGCCTGTGCGACGGCCATGCCGAATACAAGGATGCCGAACAGCGAAAAGGAGCGGTGTGGCATGGGGCATCTCCGGTGGTGGATCGCGCGTGGGCGAGGCCGGGAGCGCTCCCGGCCCCGCCCAAGGATGAATTAGTGGTTGTTGGGATCCCAGCCTTCGCGGTGCCCGTAGGCGGTGATGAACGCGTTGCGCTGGTCGCTGTTCAACGATGACCACTGATCGGACGGATTCAGGCCCGAATTGGTGGTGATCGTGGTGATCATCTCCGAGGTCGGATTTTCGCTCGGCGGCGACCAGCTGGTGATGAGGTCACTCAGCGTGGCGGTGCCACCGGCGTTGTTGTTGAGGCGGTCCATGTTGGCCGCCGCGGCGTCCAGACCGGCTTGCGGGCTGGAGAAGATCGCAAAGCCGCGGTCGTCGCCGAGCGTGCCGTGATTGTCCGCGAACGTGCCGGAGCGGATGTCGAGCGGGTTGTTGTCGCGGTTGGGATGGGTGCCGGTGACATCATGCGTGGTGCCATCGGCCGCGGTATAGGTCACCGTGGTGCCGCTGGCCGACGCGGACGTCGCGGGCTTGTCGTTGCTGCCGGCACCGTCGCCATCGCTGCCATCACCGTCGCCGTCTCCGTCGCCACCATCACCGTCGCCACCGTCGCCTTCACCGCCTTCGCCTCCCTCGCCACCTTCTCCTCCCTCACCGCCTTCGCCTCCTTCACCGCCTTCACCGCCTTCACCGCCCTCGCCACCGCCCTCCGATTCGACCGGTGCGATTTCGTCGCTGATGGCCATCTGGGCCGTCGCAGTCTTGTGCATCGCCATGTGGTGATGGTGATGGGTCTTGGCTTTGGCGTGGTGGGTTTTCTTGTGCGCCTTGGCGTGGTGAATCGAACTGGACAACGGATGCGCGCCGATGGATGTGCGCGTGCCGCCTGCAACCATATCGATTTCGATGATATCGAGCGTTCTCATGTTGATCCTTGAACAGAGGTGCGGGAAAAGCGCCGTTCCCGCTTCGGCTGATCCGTTGCGCGCGGCGTGGCCGACGATCGGATCGGTTCATGCTGCGTGCGGCACGTCCCAGGGCGCGGGCAGGGCGTAGGCCCGGTCTTGCGCGTGGGGAGGCGTTCGAACGCAAGAAACGTGGAGCATGCGGCTGCGCCAGGCGACAAGGACGACGCCGCCATGTCGCACGCTGCGCCGCGCGTGGGCTGCAACACCAGGGCGAACCGCGGGAGCGGGCACCGTGCGGTTCCCCGCACTGCGTCCTGCAGCAATGGCGTCAGCGCCTATCCGGCGGCTACATCTGCTGGGTGGTCGTCGCCCCCTCGCTGGAGCACACCAAGGCCAGCTCCAGGCGGCGGACCGTCCAATGCGACGGGGTATCCATCGTCCCGGTCGCATGGACGTGATAGGACGGGCAGTCGGCATCCTCCTCCGGGTTGTTCTTGATGTCGCAGTTGCCTTCGATCAGGAAGGCGTTGCTCCCTTCGGCGCCGGTGCGAACAAATTTCAGCGCAGGACAGTCCGCGAACAGCCTCGACAGGACGATGTCGTTCTTCAGCACATAGGCGATCGCCTGTTCTCCGCCTGCGTGAGACGAGGCTTGCTTCGCCTGCGACGATCCTTGCACGGCGACGGCGAGCGCCAGGGTCATGCAGATGCGCGGTAACCAGAAAGACTTCATACGCAGAGCTCCGATGGGCGATTGTCTCCCGGGCTGGCGTGCGCCGGCCCGGGAGAGGGTGGGGTGCGTGTTACTTGAAGACGCTGATGTGGACGTGGGTGGTGTCGCCGGTCTCGCGGCTGGCGGCGGTCCAGTCCGCGGTGGGACTGGAGCGGATGAAATTGCCCGCAGGGCCTTCCACGTAGCTCACGTTGGGATTGGCCATCGCCGCATTCTCCAGCGCCTGGGCGTTCTGGAGGCCTTCGCCGCTCGTCCCGACATGGACGTCGTTGATGATGTTGATGTCGACGGCGTTGCCCGTGTAGTGGGCGGAATTGGGGTTGTGGCTGCCGTTGGTCGTGGCCGAGATATCGATGCTGTCGACGCTCTGGTCGCCGTCGAGCACCGAGCCCAGGGTCGAGGCCATTTTGGAGGTGACCGGGTTGTTGCTGCTCGAGCCGTCCTGGGTGTTCTGGTAAGTGATCGAGACCGTCCTGCCATCGGACGTCGTATGGCTGCTGCCTATGCTGGTATCGGCCGGGCCGTTGCCGTCGGCATCGTCGCCGTCGTCGTAACCGCCGCTGCCATCGCCTTCGCCGCCTTCGCCTCCCTCACCACCTTCACCGCCTTCACCGCCTTCGCCTCCCTCGCCACCTTCACCTCCCTCGCCACCTTCACCGCCTTCCCCTCCCTCTCCGCCTTCGCCGCCCTCACCGCCTTCACCGATCGGTTCGACCTCTTCCATCCGTGCCATCTGCATGGTCGCGGACTTGTGCATCGCGGCGTGGTGGTGATGGATCCTGGCCTTGGCGTGGTGGGTCTTGTTGTGCGCCTTGGCATGGTGGATCGAACTGGACAGCGGGTGTGCGCCGATCGATGTGCGCGTCCCGCCTGCGACCAGGTCGATTTCGATGATATCGAGTGTTCTCATGGTGATCCTCGAACAGGTATGCGGGGAAGAGGCCGTCCTCGCTTCGGCTGATCCGCGTACGCGACGAAGGCGCCGCATGCGTGGACCGATCCCGTTCACGCGTGCCGCACGTCAGGATGCGGCGAGGGCGGGGCACGCGGACTGCGCGTGCACGTCGCTCAGGCGCTCAAAGGCATAGAGATGGTTCATGTAGGTGGACACGTAGATGCGCCGTTCGTCAGGCGAGATCGCGACACCGTTGGTCACTGCGTCGGGCAACTGCAGCACGCCCACGGTTTCGAGCGTGTCGATGTCGATCTCGACGACGCGGCCGCCGTTGCTGCCGACGATCACCCGGTTGCCGATCCGCTTGGGCGAGGCGTACACGCGCGAGCGCAGGTTGATCTTCTTGATCAGTTGCATCGTGTCGATGTTGATCACGTACAGATGGCGGTCGCCCGAGCCACAGAACAGCTTGTTGCCGGCGAACAGCGGCGTGGTGTAGCAGATTTCGTCTGTCTGCCACTCGCCACGCTTTTCGCCGGTGGCGACATCCAGCACGTAGATGGACTTGTCGAACGAGGCGAAGGCGGTCAGCCCGCGACGTTCGTCCACCGCCGGCGCGTACTTCACCGAGCGCCGCGTCTTGAAGCGCCAGGCGATGCGTCCTGTCCTGGCGTCGAGCGCGAGCGTCTCATGGTCCGCGCTGCCCCAGATCACCAGGTCGCCGCCTTCCCAGTAGCCGGGCGATCCGTGCTGCAGCTTCTGCACCTGGTGCTCCCAGATCTTTTCGCCGGTGTCCATCGCATAGGCGGCGAGGCTGCCCTGCGCCCATGGGCGGACATATTCGATGCCCACGTACATCAGCTTGTGGCGCGGCACCAGCAGCGGCGAAGCCCCGACCCAGTCGCCGTCCGGATGTGTCCAGATCTCCTCGCCGCTGGCCGCATCGAGGCAGTAGACGGTGCCGTTGTACGCGCCGAAGTACAGGCGTCCGTCATGGTAGGCGGGGCAAGACCAGATGCCCTTCTTGGTGTACGCCGCACCGGTCACCGGGTATTCCCAGACCAACCCGCCGGTCTCGGCGGAGAACGCCTGCATCTTGGCGGCGTCGCAGCCGCGGTAGATCATGTCGCCGACCAGCAGCGGCGCGGACTTGGGGACCACGTGGAAGGCGAAGCCTCCCGGCGTCGCCGTCCGCCACAGTTCGCGATACGCCTGGGTGGGCGGCGGCGCGCTTTGTTCCGGCGGCAGGTCGAAATCCTTGAGCGTGAACAGTGTTTGCACCGAGATCGCGTGCGTCTTGCGCCACTGCATGCCAGCCTTGGACAGGAAATCGACCACCACGAACACCTCGTCGAGCGCGTGTCCGGCCGCCGCAATCACCGCACGCGCCTTCTCGGCGCTGTTGCCGGAATTGAGCGAGTCGTCGACCAGCACGATGGGCAGGTCGAGCACATCGCCCTCGATGGCGTTGCCCATCCCCGTGGTCTTGCGATCCTTGCGAATGATGAAGCCGTTGACCGGGCCGCGTTCTTTGGGGGCGGTCAACAGCAGCGCGGTGAGCAGCGGGATCGCCGCGGTTTCCAGGCCGCCGAGCTGGAAAGGCGGGCGTGCGGCATTGCGCTCCCAGAACGCTGCGGCGATCTGCTCGAGCGCAGCGCGTCGCATGAACACCCGGCGCAGATCGAACAGCCAGAGGTAGGAGCCGCCCTTCTTGGTGATGAGGGGGATGTTCTCGGCGCTGGTGTGCAGACCGACGGTCTGGATCAGGTCCCGAAGCGATTGCATGGTCATCGTACAGCCCTGCTGGGAATGGGAGGATGTGGGTGACGGTGGGTCAAGGAGACGCCGGGGCGTCCATCGAGCCGAGATAGCGGTCCACGGCCGGTCCCCAGATCGCGGAACCGCCATGGCCGAAGAACAGATGGTGGCCGTCGTCGCCGAAAGCGGCCGGCGTCACCAGAACCGCTTGGCCGCCTGCCTCGGTGAAGGCGCGATGCAACGACGCTGCAAGGTCAGGTCCGAAGAAGCTGTCGTTGGCCGTATAGATCCACAGCATCGGGGTGGTGGCCTGTTGGCCGAACGTGGTGGCTGCCGCGATCAGCCTGTCAGGATGGCAGTTGCTGTTGGGCCGGTCGTGGAAGTGGCCGCCGCGCCCGCCGGCCATGTTGACGAATGCGCCGACGTTGGGATGCGGCAGGGTCTCGTACGCCAACGTGCCCCAGCCGCCCGCCGACTGGCCGACCACGACGGCGCCGGTCGGGCTGTAGTCGGGCAGCGCGGTCAGGACGTCCACGATGCGTTTGAGCTGGCGTGCGGTTTCCAAGCCGGCCTTGACGTAGTCGGCGCGGTCGCAGCCGTCATAGCCCTCGCTCCAGGGACCGCCGGTGGCGCCGTAGCCGAGGCGCAGGACCAATGCCACGGCGTAGTGGCGTCGCAGGAACCAGCGCGCCGATTCGCCATCGCAGGTTTCCAGCGTCATGCCGGGTCGATCGGATGCCTTGGCCGGTGAGCCGTGTGCGATGACCACGACGCGCGGGCGGCGGACACCGACAGGGCGGCACAGCCGTCCCTGCAAGGTCCAGGGATGTCCGTCCGGATCGGCGATGGGGATCTGCAACGGTTCACCAAGATCGGCACGCGTGCCGCCGAAACCGCTCGCCGAGGCGATGCAGGGCGCCATGGCGCATGACAGCAGTGCGGTCGTGGTCAACATGCAGCGCAGGCAGGCAGACGACATGGTGGATGTTCCCGGTGGGTCGGTATCAGCGCCGGACACGCCGCATATGGAAGGTAATGGTCGAGCACAGCGTCGGGCACTCCCGCGCCGGGGCACGCGAGGCACGGGTGACGGCGCCGTCGAACAACACCAGCCGGCCAGGACGCGGGCGGATCGAGATGCACTCGCGCGCGGTGTCGTAGAACACGGTTTCGCCGGCCCAGTCGTCCTTCCATTCGGTGCTGGCGTAGAGCAGGGCGACACGCTCCTGATCCGACGGCTTGGCGTAGTGGTGCGCCACGCCGTCCTGTCCATGCGTGTGACCGGTCACGTAGGCGCGGACCAGGCCGTAGTCCTGCGCGAGGTTGTCCTTGATCTGCGTCCAGACCTCGTGGAGCGCCTCCATGCCCGGGGTCGCCGCGAGGACGTCGTCGTGGATGGCGCGCTCGTGCGCCTTGCGGCTGCCGCACAGATGGATATGCCAGGACGGCGCGGCGTCGCCGAGCAATCCTGGATAGATGCCGTAGGACCAGCCGCCGCGACCGCGCAGCAGTTCCGGCAGATGCTGGACTTCGACGAAATTGTTGACGACTTGCAGGGACGACGCTTCCGGCGCTGACACGATGGCGACCTCACGTTGGCGATACGGGATGGGACGATGTGGCATGGCGAACTGGCCGCCGTGCCGGCGGCAAGCTAGGAGGTGACGGGCGCGCGTGGCGCATGCGCCGCAGGCTGGCGCGTGCGGACTGCTCCTTCGTGCAATTCGATGACGCGATCGGCGTGCGCGATCGTTTCGGGGCGGTGCGCGATGACGATGCGGGTGATGTTCAGGGCCTTGATCGCCTGGTTGAGCTGGCGTTCCAGCGCCAGATCCAGATGGCTGGTCGCCTCGTCCAGCACCAGGATGTGCGGGCGCCGGTACAGCGCGCGCGCCAGGAACAGGCGTTGTTGCTGGCCGCCGGAGAGCGAGGATCCCATGTCGCCGACCAGGCTGTGGTAGGCCATCGGCATGGCCATGATGTCCTCGTGTATGCCGGCCAGGCAGGCGGCCTCCTCGATGTCCTGCGGCGTGGCGAGTACGTCGAACATGCTGATGTTCTCGGCGATCGAACCGGTGAACAGATGGTCGTCCTGCATCACGCTGCCGGTGATCGCGCGGTAGCGGGACTTGCCGAGCCGGCGCAGATCGAGGCCACCGATCTCGATCGCGCCCTGTTGCGGATCGAGCAGGCCGAGCAGTACTCTCACCAGGGTGCTCTTGCCGCACCCGGATGGGCCGACGATGGCGACCGATTCGCCTGCCTGCACCGCAAAACTGCACTCGCGCAGGATCCAGGGCTCGCCTTCGGCATAGCGGAAGCTGACCTTGTTGAAGGCGATGCTGGGCTGCGGCAGCGGACCCGCGTGCTCGCTGGTGGCGTGGGCCTCGGGTGGCGTCAGTACGATGTCGGCCAGTCTTTCGGCCTGCAGACGCAGCATGCGCAGTTCGATCGCATAGTCGACCAGGCTGGCGACGCGGCTGCTGAACTGGTCTCCGTAGGCCACGAAGGCGGTCAACATGCCGACGGTGAACTGGCCTTTCAATCCCAGCCAAGCACCCAGCCAGAGCACGCCCAGGCGCTGCGCGCCTGCCGCCAGGTTCTGCAATGCGGTGAACAGCATGTCCAGGCGTTGCACGGCGATGGACGTGTTCAGCGTGTCGGTCGCAGCGTTGAGGTAGCGCGCGGTCTGCTCGGCCTCCTGGTTGTTCAGGCGGATCGTCTGCACGCCGCGTACCGCCTCCAGGAATCGGCTGTGCTGCTTGGCGGTGACGGTGATCTGGCTTAGGTTGGCCTCGCGGTAGACGCGGAAGTACAGCAGCCGAAGTGCCGCATACACGGCGACCGCACCGAGGACGATGGCCGACAGCAAGGGGCTGTAGACGAACAGCACGACCAGGGTGACGCTGGCGAGCAGCCCGTCGAGCAGGATCTCGACGAAGCGGGTGGTGAGCGTCTGCTGGATCGTGTCGATCGCACCGAAGCGGGACACGATGTCGCCGAGATGGCGCGTGCCGAAGTAGGACTGCGGCAGGCGCATCAGATGCTGGAACACATTACCGGTCCAGCCGAGGTTGAAGTGCGTGCTGAGCCACATCACGGTCCAGCTGCGCAAGGCCGAGACGAGTGTTTCGAGCACGATCAGCAGTGCGAAGCTCAGGCCGAGGAACGTGAGCAGGTCGTGGTCGCCATCGGCGATCACCTGATCCACCACAAGTTGCATGAACAAGGGCGCCAGGAGCGCGAAGACTTCCAGGACCAGGGCCAGCCCGAAGATCTGCGCCAGTCCGCGGCCCAGGCCCTGCACCGAGCCGGCGAGCGCGCGCAGCGACACCGGCGGCGTCTCGCGCTGGCGCTGAAAGGTCGGCCCTCTGGAAAACTCGATTGCCACGCCGGTGAAGTGCCTGCCGACGTCGCTCATGCTCAAGTTGCGCACGCCGACCGCGGGGTCGTGTACGACGATCCCGTGCTTACCGACGCTGCGCAGCACCACGAAGTGATCCATGTCCCAGTGCAGCACGCAGGGCGTCTGTAACTGATCGAGCTCTTCCAGGTCCAGCCGAAGTGGCCGGCATTGCAGCCCAAGCGCATGCGCGATCTCGATCAGGCGTCGCGCGGTCATGCCCTTCAGCGACAGGCTGAAGCGGCGCCGCAGCGCGGGCAGATCGGTATGGTGACCGTGATAGCCGGCGATCATCGCGATGCAGGCCAGGCCGCACTCTGCGGCTTCTGCCTGCAGCACGTTCGGCAGCACGCGCGTGCGCCAGAAGCGCAGGCGTCCGGCGTGGCCGCCCTGCGCGCTCGCGGTCTGTGCCGGCGCGCTGTGCTCAGTGGGGGCCGGGCTCACGCGCCGCTGCTCCAGCGGTGACCCATGCCGTACAGCGGCTCGAAGATCCATTCGACGATCCGGCGCCGGTCCAGCAACATGTCCGCATCCAGCGCCATGCCCGGGCGCAGGGGTTCCTTGCGTCCGTACGCCTCGACGTTCTGGTCCGCCAGGTCCACGCGGGCCAGGTACAGCGGATCGGAGGAGGGCGGATTGCCGCCGCCGAGCAGCAACGTGACTTCGCCAGGCGTCAGTGCGCTGCGCGAAACGCTGCTCACCACGCCGTGGTGCAGGCCGAACTTCTGGTAAGGGAACGCTTGGTAGTGCAGGGTGACCTGGATGCCCGGATGGACGAAGCCGACGGCCTGGCTGGGAACCAGGATCTGTGCCTGCAGGGCCGAGCCGTCCGGGACGATGGCCAGCAGCGGTTGGCCCAGCGCGACCGAGGCGCCGGGTTTGACCAGCAGGGTGGAGACCGTGCCGCTGGCCGGTGCGCGCAGCTCGCTGGCGCGCGCCGCTTCGTTCTGTGCCAGCGTCTGCTCGACTTGGGCCAGCTGCCGGCGCAAGTCGTTGAGCTTGGCAGACACCGCCAGCGGCAGTTGATTGAGTTGGTCGTTGAGCACGCTCAGTTGCTGCTGCGTACTGGCGCGCTGCTGCTGCAGTGAACGCAACTGCGACTCGTCGGCGAGCAGCGCCGATTGCTCCTGCTCGACCTGCAACGCCGGGATGTAGCCACCGGCGACCAGGCCCGACCATTTGTTCACCAACTCCTGCACCAGCTGCATCTGCTTCTTCTCGATCACGATCTGCGCATCGATCTGAGCCAGTTGCTCCTTCAGTGCGGATTGCTGCGTGCGGTTGTCCTCTGCCTGCTTGTCCTCGAGCCGCTGGGTGTCGCCGATGTCCTGGCGCAGGCTGCCGGCCTGGCGTTGCAACTGCGCGCTGACGCTGGCCGCCGTGTTGCCGAGCGCCTTGCTGGTGTGCTCGCCGGACAGCGAGACCAGCACCTGCCCACTCGCGACCCGGTCGCCTTCGGCGACGCCGACGTGGTCGATCACGCCGAGCGTATTGGCGGTCAGACTGATCAGGCCGGCGCGCGGGACCAGAAGCCCGGTGACATGAACGCGCTGGGTGTAATGACCAAAGAACAGCCACATCAAAATGGCGGCGGCGATGCCGAGCGCGACGACGGTCCAGGCCCGACTCGAAAGTGGCGTCGCCAGTCGCACCGTCCCCAGCCATGCCTGGCTCCGGGCGTCCACTGCCTCGTCACGGAAAAGCGAATGTTCCATTCGGCTGATTCCATCCGTGTTTCATATGGGAGCCGCGCGTTTCGAGGCGCGTCCATTTTCCAGAAGCGGGCTGAAACTTAATTCGGAGGAGATAATTTCGGGGCCTTCTTTCGCCTTCCTTTCTGTGTTTGCGGGCTTTCCATCTTGTCTACAAAATGCGTTTTACCGGTACTGGTTGGTGAAAAAATACGCCATGAAATTCAGTCGCTTGTCATCGGGATTTCAGTGCTGCGCGTGGCTTTGGAAAGGCTTTAAATGCGCCTGTCATGACGGTGTCGCATAATGGCGGCTGTGGTATATCGCCATGTCGCCGCCGACAATCAATGTCACTGCTTGAAAATTATTTCCATTATGTATCCTTGCTCAGTTCGATAACGGAGCGTCGCACTTGAACGGTCATTCCAACGTGGCCGGATCGGGTGCGCGCAAACCCCGTCGTCGCTGGCGCTGGCCGATCCTGATCGCCCTGTCATTGCTCGCTGTCATTGCGCTGGGTCCACGGGTCAGCGTGGCCTTGCCGCAGGTGGCGGTGCCGGCGGTGCCGCAGGATCCGCTGGCGCTGCAGGCCTGGATCGATGCGCGCGAACGTGCCACGCCGGGGCTGCGCCCGGACAACCAGGCGCGGATCGTCTGGGCCGATCCGGCGCATCCAGGGCGACGCGCGTGCGCCATGGTCTATCTGCATGGCTTCACCGCCAGCCAGGGCGAGGGCGCGCCCACCCACGTGCGGCTGGCGCGCAGCTTCGGCTGCAATCTGTATCTGCCGCGCCTGCCCGGGCACGGCTTGGTCGCGGCCGACGCGCTGCGCGGCGTCGATGCCGGCCGCCTGCTCGCGGGTGCGGCCGAGGCGCTGGCGGTGACCCGGGTGCTGGGCGACCGGGTGGTGGTGATCGGCAATTCGATGGGCGGTGCGCTGGCGACGCAGGCGGTGGCGGCGAATCCGCGCCAGGTGCAGGCGCTGGTGCTGTGGTCGCCGCTGGTGCGCGAGTACGGCGATCAGCTGCAGCCGATGTTGTGGCCGTGGGGCGCGCAGTTGCTGGCGTGGACGCACAACGGTGGCGATCCGATCCTGCGCTATCCGGTCGACAGCGCCTACTGGGCCGACGCCACGCACCTGGACGGCTACCGCGCGCTGGCGGCGCTGACCCGCGGCGGCATGCGGCCGGCGACCTATGCGCGGATCCATGTGCCGGTGTTCCTGGGCTACTACTATCGCGATCCGCAGCACCAGGACCGCACGGTGTCGGTGGCGGCGCTGCAGGCGATGTTCAAGCAGTTGGGAACGCCACCGGCCTTGCGTCAGGCAGTGGACTTTCCTGGGGCGGACAATCACGTGCTGGCCTCGCCGATCCGCTCGCACGCCGTGCCGGCGGTGTTCGCCGCCACCTGCCGGTTCCTGGCGGGGCAGGGCGGCCTGGTGCAGCCGGCCGGCGTGCCGGATTGCGCGCATGCCTGGGCCGACGACGAGGCGCAGGCGCGCGCGGCGACCGCCGCGCGCTGAGCGCGGCCGTTTGCGGCGAATGGAAGGATGACTGGCGCGGTGCGCACGCGCCGGCGCCAGGATGCGTGATGCACGACTGGGCCGGGCTGTCTCGCGTCCGACCCACGCGCGCCGTCAGCCAGGCCTATTGCAGGTCGCGCAGATCCAGGTTGCGCAGCTTGGGCGCTTTCCAGCTGGTGACGCCGACCACGCCCAGGGTCACGCAGCCGCCAAGCACCACGGCGGGCACCAACCCGATCAGTCGCGCCATGACACCGTCGTAGAACGCGCCCAGTTCGTTCGACGAGCCGATGAAGATGCCGTTGATCGAGGAGACGCGTCCGCGCATCGCGTCCGGCGTGGCCAGTTGCAGGATGGTCGAACGCACGATCACCGAGACGCCGTCGCACATGCCGTAGGCGAGCAGGATCGCCGCCGACAGCCAGAAGTGCCGCGACAACCCGAAGGCGATGGTGCACAGGCCGAAACCGGCCACTGCCAGCAGCAGCACGCGTCCGGCATTGCGCTGCAGCGGGTGCCGCGCCAGCCACACGCCGACCAGGATCGAACCCAGTGCAGGCGCGCCGCGCAGGATGCCCAGGCCCTCGGGGCCGTAATGCAGGATGTCGTGGATGAAGGCCGGCAGCATCGACACCGCGCCGCCCAGCAGCACCGAGAACATGTCCAGGGCCATCGCGCCGAGCATGATCTGGTTGGAGAACACGAATTGCGCGCCTTCGGCGATGCTGCGGAAGATCGGTGCGCGCGGGCCTTCGTGGACCGGCT
>NZ_AQOI01000493.1:0-1169 GCF_000364665.1 Xanthomonas sp. SHU 199 | reverse complement strand
GGACACGCGCAGCAGCCACAGCGCCAACAGCGCCGCGCTCGAGGCGCCGATGGCGGTGCCGTAGGCCAGGCTCTTGCCGCCCCAGCCGACCAGCAGACCGCCCAGCGCCGGGCCGATCACCATGCCGGCCTGGAACGCGACGCTGCCGACGCTGGCGCCGCGCGCATAGGCCTCGCGCGGCAGGACGCGGGCGAACAGCGCGTTGTACACCGGCGACAGGAAGGCGCGCGCGGCGCCGGTCAGGGCGATCGCCGCGTAGATCGGCCACACGCCCTGCGCTGCCAGCCAGCCGCGGCTCACCGCCAGCAGGATCGCGGCGGTGGCGACCAGGCCGACGCTGGCGAGCATGCCCAGGTAGCGGCGCGGCAGATGATCGACCAGGTAGCCGGCGAACGGGGCGATGCAGAAGAACGGCAGGATCTCGGCCAGTCCGATCAGCCCCAGCGAGAATGGATCGCGGGTGATCTCGTAGATATGCCAGCCGACCGTGACCGCGACGACCTGATAGGACAGCATCGCCAGGATGCGGTAGGCCAGCACCAGGGTGAAGCCGGGATGCGCCAGCAGCGTGCGCAGGGTCTGCGGGGTGGGCAGCGGCGCGCTCATGCCTGCTGGGCGCGTGCGGTGTCCTGGATGAAGGCCAGCAGCGCGGTCAGGCCGTTGCTGCGGGTCGGCGACAGGTGTTTGCCCAGGCCGATGGCGGCGACGAAGTCCGGCGCGGTGGCGAGGATATCCGCGGCGCTGCGTCCGGAATAGACCCGCAGCGCCAGATAGATCAGCCCGGAGACGATCGCCGAGTCGCTGATCGCATGGAACACCAGGCGCTCGGCATTGCCCTCGGGCACGATCCACACCATCGACTGGCAGCCGTGCAGACGGTGCTCCTCGGTCTTCCAGTGCTCGGGGAAGGCAGGTAGCTTGCGGCCCAGGTCGATTAGGTACTGATAGCGCTCGGACCAGTCGCCGAAGAAGCCGAACTCCTCGGCGATGGCGGCCTGGGCATCGGCGGGCGTGGGTTCGAGCGGAAAGTCGGTATCGGTCATCAGCAATCCAGAATCAAGCGATGTAAAGCCCCTCTCCCTCCGGGAGAGGGGTTGGGGTGAGGGTGCGGGCGAAGCCTCGCGAACTGTCGATGCCATTCGCTCGGCCTCATCTCTCTAGGCTTCGCT